>NZ_CDRSSE010000005.1:0-67304 GCF_977051555.1 Segatella sp. | reverse complement strand
AATTATGCCATAAGCAAGAATTTCAGGAAGCCAGAGTTGACAACGTCAACTTTCCCGTAATTCTCATCTATTCATATCGTCACGAGAGTGAAAAAATTCTCTAATTCTTAAATTCTTGATAAAAAAAACTTTAAGTCAAGAATTTAAGAATTTAAGAATTTTCATTCTTGCCAGATGAATTATGCCATAAGCAAGAATTTCAGGAAGCCAGAGTTGACAACGTCAACTTTCCCGTAATTCTCATCTATTCATATCGTCACGAGAGTGAAAAAATTCTCTAATTCTTAAATTCTTGATAAAAAAACTTTAAGTCAAGAATTTAAGAATTTAAGAATTTTCATTCTTGCCTGATGAATTACGCCATAAGCAAGAATTTCAGGAAGCCAGAGTTGACAATGTCAACTTTTCCTTAATGACCTTAATGACCAATGACCTTAATGACCACTTTCATCTTCTATTTCTTCTTCCTCCTCCAGTTCTTCCTCTTTCTTTCCGAAGTTAGGATCTATCTTTAGGAAGGCGGTAACCAGGAAGGTGATGATGCAGCAGGCCATGACGATGATGAAGAACATGCGGTAACCTACCATATCCTTCAGATATCCCGAAACCATGCCCGGCAACATCAAACCGAGATAAGAGATGCCCGTACAGATGGAATAATGGGAGGTCTTGAACTTGCCCTGACTGTAGAACAGCATGTAGAGGGTAAGAACCGTGAAGCCCAGACCATAACCCAACTGCTCGACAAAAAGACAGCTGGAAACCACGATGAGGTTGCTGTTGAGCGAGTAACTCAGATAGATGTAAACCACATCAGGCAAGGTGATGGCGCAAACCAGCGGCCAGAGCCATTTCTTCATTCCGTCCCTGCTCACCAGAATACCACCAAGAATTCCACCCAGCAGCAAACCTATCAATCCCACAGTACCATTGGCAAAGCCATATTCCTGAGGTGACAGTCCCAGTCCACCCTGCGAATTAGGACGGAGGATGAAGGTCTTGGTCATGGTGTTCAGAAGCGCTTCAGGGAATCGGTAGAGCAAGAGAAAGAGCATCACACAGACGGTTTCACCCAATCCGAACTTCACGAAGAAAGTGCGGAACATGTTCTTCAGTTCATGAGCCACTTCGCCCACCGTTCTGTCGGTCTGCACATCATCCTTCGGGCGCGGCATGAAGCGGCTGTGGTAGAGCCACAAACCGATAAAGATGCCTGCCAGTCCGTAGAAGATAAGCGCCCATGAGAAGCGTATCTGGTTGCGGAAGAGAACCTGCAGCACACCTGCCAGCATCACCAGAAAACCATTTACAAAGATGATGGCGAGGCGGTAGAAGGTATTTCGCAAACCCACAAACTTGGTCTGTGTATGCTCATCCAGCTCAATCATGTAGAAACCATCTGCCGAAATGTCGTGGGTGGCACTACAGAAGGCGATGAGGAAGAAGAAGCACATCGTGGCCTGAAACCAGAAGGCGGTAGGCAGCGAGAAGGCGATGCCGGCAAGGGCGGCTCCGATGAGAGCCTGCATGGTGAGCACCCACCAGCGCTTGGTCTTCAGCAAATCTATGAATGGGCTCCACAAGGGCTTGATAACCCAAGGCAAGGCGAGCCATCCGGTATAGAGACCCACCTCGGCATCGGTCAGCCCCAACTGCATGTACATCACCACAGAGAGGGCGGTTACGATGACGTTGGGGAGTCCTTCGGCAAAATATAGGGTCGGAATCCATGCCCATGGACTCCGACTGTTTTTCTTTGTTACCATTAGCTATTTTAAATGTTAAGTGTTAAGTTAAATGTTAAATATTAAATGTTAAGTGTTAAGTTAAGAAGCCTTCAACCAGGCAATTTAACATTTAACACTTAACATTCAACATGATTACTTATAGAGTTTCTTGATTTCAGCTCCCTGGTAGTAGTGCAGCAGGATGGCATCATAATGATAACCCTGCTCGCCCATCACGGCAGCACCAATCTGGCAGAGGCCTACTCCGTGACCCCAACCGGCTCCGATGAGTTCGAAGCGCTGAGGCACTCCCTGCTCATCCTTATCATATTTATCCACCACGAAGGCTGAACTCAGCAGATGACTGTCGCTCAGCGTACGGCGGATTTCGAGTTCCTTACCGATGGTAAAGGTTTTCTCGGTTCCGATAATTTGGAGCTTGCTGATTCTTCCACTCTTTCCGCGCTCCACCGCCTTCATGTCGAGGATGGCACCTAGATCCATCTTCAGTTTGTCGGCAATGAGCTGCTGCAACTTCTCCTGGCTGAGCGTTTCCTTCCAGCGGTAGAAGTTGACGGTTTCCTGATCATAGTCGTTGAGCACCTCTGAGAGGATTTTCTTATCCTGCGTGTTGCAGAAAGCTGGCGGATTAAAGCGGATCCATTTCTCTGCCTCTTCCTCATTGGTCAGATTTGGCAATGTATGTTCCACGCCCAGAGCGATGTCGCGAACCGCCGTGAGATAAGTCTTCGGTGTGTCCTCCCAGCAATACTGGAATTCCTCGGTGATTCCGCCGCAGCATTTCGAGAATCTTGCGTCGCAGATTTCTTCGCCGTCCATCAGAATCTGTCCCTTGGTCTGGCGGATGGCTTCGGCTACATGAGGCGAAGTTTCCTTGGTGATACCCTGGTAGCGCTGGCAGTGGTCGTCGGCACAGACATCAAAGAGGGTGTGGTCTTCGCGGTCGTACCAGCGGATGAGCGTATCTTCTTTCTTGGTGAAAGAGAAGAAGTTGTTGCCGCTCTCAGCCACCTCTCTGCGCTTCTGCATCTGTGCCAGGAGCCATGAACGGGAGATGACGGCGTGCGCCTTCAAGAGTTCCAGACTCGAAGTGGCACTCATCTCACTGCTGATGACGCTCTCAAGATATTTCTCTACAGGCAACTCATTGATTGCCACAATCTTATCCGATTCTACCACAAAGCGGAGCGTGCCCAGGAAGGTTTGGGTTTCCTTGCGCTCCCAGTGGAAGTTGACACCGATGGTTACGTCGCTCAGCGAGAACGAGGCGTCGGCACTCTGCGGATGGAAGGTGAGCTGGCTGTACTGGTTGCCGTTCCAGAGCACACCGCCCTCTGAGAATTCTACCACCTGTTCGCCCAGCACCTTTTCGCCCTTGGCAAGATAAGGTTTGTTGAGCGAGAAATGAATCTTCTGCGCACTCACGATGCCCACCGTTACGTCGGGCTGCTTACCTTTATTATATAAGGTGGAAGAGGCTTCGGCTGCATCCTCGGCATCCTTAGATGCCTTCAGTTTGGCGATGATGGCGTTCATCTTTTCTTCCGAAACGCCACATTCCTGCAGCAGTGAGAGTGCCTTCTCCTCGGTCAGCTTGCGGAAATCTTCCTCACGAGGAGTGATGATGAGTCCGCTCATGTCCAAAGCTCCCGGCGAAACAACAAACTGGGCGTCGCCTTCGGCAAAATAGGCTTCCGGACGATGCTTTTCTCTCGGAATGACCACACTGATGAATTCCTCGCCCTTGCGCCAGGAGATGATGTTCATCATCGGTTCGGTTTCGTCGCCACGCTGAGGCATTGCCTTGTAGAGACGGCGGAAGAGGGCCTCATCACTCTCGGCACTCTTCGAGATGATGACGAAGGCGGGAACTATGAAGTCGCGAACCACAGAGATTTTCTCCTCATCGTTCAGCGAGATGACGTCGGTCAGGTTGCGGGAGAGGCGCTGCCAGTTGGTCTGCAGAGGAAGGATGCCGTTGGTTCCTGCCTGGAAATGAAGATGGTCTGGAGCCGAAGCACCACACTTCGGACCGTTGTAGAACACCATCAGGTCGCTGTGCAGACTGATGAAGCGGTGCATCTCGCCGTAGTTCTTGTAGATGAGCTGAGGCTGGTGCTTGCGTGCCGGAATGGTGAAGTGGACAGGCAGAATCGGGAACGGATTCACCAGGAGATGGAATTTCTCGTCTATCTGCTTCGACATCTGCTCCTTAGGACGGTTCTTGTCGCAAAGGAAGCAAGGGCGCTCGCCCAGGGTTTTCTTATCTATCTTGGCGCCCGTACTTACGATGCGGGCCGGATTCCACTGCAGTTTCAGCTGGTCGGAGAGCTGGCGGGTTTCTACATGCTTGAGGTCGCGGAAGCGGTGGCGCGCATCTGCCCAAACCTCCAGCTGGCGGTTGAAGAAGCGCGAGATGCTGCTGTCTTCCATGATGTCGGCCTTGCCCTGTAGCATGTGCTGGCGTGCCTTCAGTTCCATGGTGCGCAGGCGGTCCTTATACAGGTTGTTGGCGTTCACCTTCTCTACGCTGAGGGCTGCATCGCTGTTGCCTCCCCAGCGGCGGCAGAGGTAGAGTTCGTCGTAGATTCTGCCGATGCGGTAACGGCGTGAGAATGCCAGACCCAGTGCATAATCCTCACCATACGAGGTGTTAGGAAACTGGATCTGCCGTACCAGCGGAGTGAAGAAGGCGCGCGGAGCACCCAAGCCGTTGATACGCAGTGCATTGTTGCATCCGTTTTCATCGGTCCACTCCTTGTGGTCTATCAGTCCCGGTGGCAGGGTGTTGAGGTCGAAGTCGCACATGCGGTACGAGCCGATAATCATGGCAGCCTTCTGTTTGTAGAAGGCATCTACTATCTTCTGGAGTGTTTTTGGCGAAGAATAGAGGTCGTCGCTGTCAAGCTGGACGGCAAACTTTCCGCAGAATCTGCTGTTGATGGCTTCGTTCCAGCAGCCGCCTATTCCCAGGTCGGTTCTCTCCGGCACAATCTGTATCAGGTTGTCTGCTTTAAGTTCATCCAGGATTTCTCCGGTGCGGTCGGTAGAATGGTTGTTCACTACGATGACGTTGAACTTGAAGCTTGCCTTCTGTCCCAGGGCACTTTTCACGGCATCAGCCACGGTCTTTTCGCGGTTGAAGACGGGGATGATGACAGATGCCTCGTATTCAAATTCCTGTTCACCGAAGTCGGGCTGGCGGTAGAAGGTGGTATCTATCAGGGCGCCCACCTTGCCCAGGTGCTGGGTGCATGCTTTTTCCATCTCTATCTGCACCTCGCGGTTGCGCGGGTTCACATAGTCAAACTGCTTCTCGCCGCTCTTACGGGTGTCGAGTTCGGCTTCAGAATAGAGGAATTCGTTGAGATGGAAGATTTCGCCCACGCGGCTCAGATAGAGACGGAGGTCGTAGAGGGCGGCAAACTGATACTCTTCGCGGTCGGACTGGGCGATGTAGTCGGCCAGCGCCTGTGCCTTGATGCACCAGAGGCTTCCGAAGTCGAAGTCATCTCGCAAAGAACCTGACTGGTAGTCAATTACCGGATGTTTCTCCATTTTGCCTTCCACCATCTTGTAGTGATCGGCGTAAACCATGACGGCATCCGTATCATCTGCCACTCTGAGGAATCGCTCCAACGTGTTGTTTCCCCATCCTATGGTGGTGTGGCGGGTACAGATCATCACGTAGTCAGCATCTGTATTTTCAGCGATGCTGGCAATGGTGTTACTGCTTTCCAGGCGGTCGGTGATGACAAACGTGCATCCTTCGGGCACCTGATGATGAGCGGCAAAATCAGCACTCACCAGGAAGTGGATATGCTGTACAGTCTTGTACTCATGAAGCACCGACAAGGCATTCTGCGCATCGCCGATGTATTCGCAAGGCAAGAAAAGGTCTATTTTTTCTCTCATTTTCTTACGTTATTTTTGTTCATTTCAGCCCTTTTCGGGGGGCTTAATCTGTGTTTTTTATCTTTATTTTATCTTATTATATTAAAATATGTGGCAAAGATACTAATTTTTCGCCAAAAAACACTATCTTTGCAGTATGAATAATGAAAAAAAATATCTTTTGGGCCTTACACTTGGCGAATTGAAGCAGGTGGCAAAGGACTTAGGCATGCCCGCCTTCACTGGTGGACAGATGGCGAAGTGGCTCTATGAGCAGCATGTGAAGAGCATCGACGAGATGACCAACATCTCGAAGGCGAACCGTGCCAAACTCGCTGCCGAATACGAAATAGGATGCTTCGGATATTCCGATGCACAACATTCGGTGGATGGTACCATCAAGTACCTCTTCCCTACCCGCAGCGGCAAATTTGTCGAGACGGTTTACATCCCGGATAAGGACCGTGCCACGCTGTGCGTTTCTTCGCAGGTGGGATGCAAGATGAACTGCCTGTTCTGCCAGACCGGCAAGCAGGGGTTTGAGGGCAGTTTGTCTGCCGGCGACATTCTGAACCAGATCTACTCGCTGCCGGAGGTTGACAAGCTCACCAACATCGTGTTCATGGGTCAGGGCGAGCCGATGGATAATCTCGACAATGTGCTGCGCGCCACGGAGATTCTCACCGCCGACTACGGCTGGGCATGGAGCCCGAAGCGCATCACGGTAAGTTCGGTGGGCGTGAAGAACAAGCTAAAGCGGTTCCTGGAAGAGAGCGACTGCCATGCGGCCATCAGCATGCACGACCCTATCCCTTCTGAGCGCGCCGAACTGATGCCTGCCGAAAGGGGTATGGGCATTGGGCAGGTGGTAGAACTGCTGAGGAATTATGATTTCTCTCATCAGCGCCGCCTGAGTTTCGAGTACATCGTCTTTAAGGGCGTAAACGACAGTATGCAGCATGCCAAGGCCATCATCAAGCTGGTGAAGGGACTTGACTGCCGCTTCAACCTGATCCGTTTCCATCAGATTCCAGACATCCCGCTGCAGGGTGTGGATGATGAGAAGATGGAGCAGTTCCGTGATTACCTCACCCAGCATGGTGTCTTCACCACCATCCGTGCCAGCCGCGGCCAGGACATCTACGCCGCCTGCGGCCTGCTCAGCACCTCGAAGAAAATCGGAGAAATCCGTGAGCACGAGGATGAAGAGAAGATGAAGAAGTAAGGAAAGGAGGGGAAGGATGGATATGTTTACATTTACAATGGTTACAGGTTGCATCATCTCATTATGCATATTGGGATGGTTATACACAAAACCTGGTCAGAAATGGCTTGATGGATTTAAATAGAAATTATGGATTTGTTTACATATACAATGACGATAAGTCTCATCATTGCTCTCAGCTTCTTGGCTTGGCTTTATACAAAACCAGGAAAGAAATGGTTAGAGAATCTTTGAAAATCCTACTTACCAGCTGTTTCTTGCTCCTTTTCCTGGCAAGTTGCACCCTGGGAGGTGGAAAAAACGGAAAACTACTCAAGAGCACAGGACAGCCTTACGAGGTGGTGCTCGAGGGAGATACCGACAGCATCGTTACGAAGATACTGACGGAAGAGGTGCCTGCCCTGCCCCAACCCGAACCGCTCTGCCGGCTCATTCAGGTAAAGAAGGGCAAGATCCACGGCAGCTACCTGCTCGTAAGAACCCGCATCGTGGTGAACATCCCGGCAGCGGAATTCTCAGTCGGGCTGAGCCGCAACGAGAATGCTTCGCCGCAGACCGTCATCCGCATCTCTGCCCGCTCGCCGCAGCAACTCAGAGAGAAACTCAACCCCGAGAAACTGCGCCAGCTCGTAGATGAGGCAGAACTTGAGCATCTCGCCTCCATCATCTCCACCAACCCGAGCAAGCAGAACCGAGAGATGCAGCAGCTGGTGAAGAAGAACTTCGGCATCAGCATGAACATCCCTGCCGAAATGCAGGCAAGCAAGAAGGCGAAGAACTTCATCTGGATTTCAAACAACGCCAGCTCGGGCATGAAGAACCTCATCCTCATGAAAATGAAGGAAGTGAAGAGTGAAAAAAGAGCGGAGGAAGTGAATAGTGAAGAACGAAGAGTGAAAAAAACAGATGCTTTTTCTGCTCAAGAGAAGCAGCAGATTGACAGCATGCTCCGCACAAACATGCCCGGCGAAACCGACAGCATGTATATGGTGATTCCCGTCCTCGCCAAGAGAGGACTCTGGGAGATGAAGGGCGACGCCATGGGAGGACCCTACGTGATGCAGCGCATCCGCCGGGGAAAAACGGGGGATGAAATCATCATCATCGGCTTCGTTTATGCGCCCGAAATGAAAAAGAAAATATTAATCAAGCAGCTCGAAGCTGCGATTTCTACTATAAAATAAAAACGATAAATGGACAGCAAAAAGATTAGAGTGGCCATCACTCACGGAGATACCAACGGTATCGGATACGAACTCATTTTTAAGGCATTCAGTGAGCCAGAGATGTTGGAGTATTGTACCCCTATCATCTACGGTTCGCCTAAAGTGGCAGCTTATTACCGCAAGGCGATGAATCTGCCTGCCCAGTTCTCCATCATCCAGAAAGCAGAAGATGCTGAAGACGGAAGAATCAACCTCCTGCCGGCTGTGGATGAGGAGGTGAAGGTTGACATGGGCATGCCTACTCAGGAATCGGGTACGGCAGCCATCAAGGCACTTGACCGAGCCATGACCGACTACCGCGACGAGCTCTTCGACGTGCTCGTTACCGCACCGGTAAACAACCAGAACGCACAATTTGAGGGCTTCCAGTTCAAGGGCCACAAGGAATACATTGAAACTTGCCTGGGCGAAGGTGCCAAGGGCCTTTCCATCCTCTGCGGCGGCGACCTTCGCATCGCATCCGTAACCGGAAAGACTCCGCTCAAGGACGTGCCGGCAGCTATCACCCAGGAGCTCATCATCGAGAAGGTGAAGCAGATGCACACATCACTGAAACGAGACTTCATGATTACCAACCCGCGCATCGCCGTGCTCGCCCTGAATCCTAGCAACAACGGTGAGGAGAGCTGCGGACCAGAGGAAGCCAGCATCATCATCCCAGCCATTGACCAGCTTGCCGAGCAGAAAATACAAGCTTTTGGTCCTTACCCTACTGACGAGTTCTTCGGCAACGGCCATTTCGTAGAGTTCGACGGCATCATGGCCATGTATCACGATCAAGCCACTACCCCGTTCCATTCTCTCTACAACGAGGATGGCGTGCTTTTCACCGCCGGTCTGCCTCTCGTGCACACCGCCGCCAACACCACTCCTAGCTACAGCATCACGGGCTGCAACGAGGCCGACCCATTCTCCTTCCGCAACGCCATTTACATGGCGCTGGATGCCTTCTGCAACCGCGAAGACTATGATGAGGCCTACGAGAATCCACTGCCTAAACTCTACCACGAGAAGCGTGACGAGAGCGAGAAGGTAAGATTCTCCATCCCTAAGAAAAAGGGATAAGAGAAAGATTCCCTATTCCCGAGAAAAAGCGGAATAAAGAAAGATTCGGGAGGGCAGATGACGCAAAAAAGGCAAATCTGCCCTGTAATCGGGCCTCCCGAACGTTAAAATTAAAAAAAAATGCAGATAATTCAGAAAAAATGAGTAATTTTGGCAGCTAAATGGACACTTCCGAACTACAAAAGATAAAACAACGCTACAATATCGTCGGTAACAGCGACGGATTGAACCATGCGCTCGACGTAGCCCTACAGGTAGCGCCGACCGATCTTTCCGTGCTCATCATCGGCGAAAGCGGTGTGGGTAAGGAAATCATTCCTAGGGTGATTCACGACAATTCGCCACGCCGCAGAGAGAAATATTTCGCCATCAACTGTGGAAGCATTCCGGAAGGAACCATTGACAGCGAACTCTTCGGACATGAGAAGGGTTCCTTCACTGGAGCCATAGGCGAAAGCGAAGGATACTTCGGTATTGCCAACAAGGGTACCATCTTCCTCGACGAGGTGGGCGAACTCCCGATACAGACGCAGGCAAGACTGCTGCGCGTGCTCGAAACGGGAGAATACATCCGCGTGGGTGGAACTGAGATAAGAAAAACGGATGTCCGCATCGTGGCAGCCACCAACGTAAACATGCGCAAGGCTGTGAGCGAAGGCCGCTTTCGCGAGGACCTCTACTACCGCCTCAACACCATTCCGATACAGATGCCTGCATTGAGAGAGCGTGGAGACGACATCCTCCTGCTCTTCCGCCTCTTCGCCATGCAGATGGCCGAAAAATACCGTCTGCCTAAGATTTCACTCTCAGATGAGGCCAAGCAGATCATGCTGAAATACAAGTGGCCGGGAAATGTGAGACAGCTCAAGAACATTACCGAACAGATGTCAGTGCTGAGCCGAGAAAGAGATATCGATGCACAGACCCTCACCCAGTTTATTCCGAGAGATGAGGAGTCTACACAGCTCGCCACCATACAGAAGGATGGCAAGGACGACCATAGCTACGCCAGCGAGCGCGAACTGCTCTACAAGATTCTCTACGAACTGAGGGGCAACGTGAGCGACCTGAGACGGGAGATGAACAGCCTGCGCAAGCAGCTCGATGAGGCACGCCAGCTGGGCGGCACCAGCGGATATGTTTCGCCGGTTCAGCCAAACACCCAGGTAGCTCCGGTTTCAACGGTTCCATCCGTATCTCCAGTTTCATCAGTTTCTCCGGTTTCATCGGTATCTTCGGTTTCTCCGGTATCTTCCGTGCCTCCAATTACCGATCTCGACGAGCTCCAGCACATCCGCCAGGAAATGGCTGCAGGAGGCATGAGGGGTGCTTACAAGCCCGAAACCGAGGATGCGGAGATTGAAGAGATTAAGGAAGAAAACGAGAATCTGAACCTCAGCGACCTGAGCAAACAGATGATAGAAAAGGCATTGGAGAGAAACAACGGAAACCGCAAGAAAGCGGCTGAAGAACTGGGCATCTCCGACAGAACCCTTTACAGAAAGATTAACAAATATAAGTTATGAAGCATATACGCGCGTACCTATATATAATAGGAGTCACACTGATGGTGGCGGTCATGGCCGCATGCTCCGTGAGCTACAAGTTCAACGGTGCCAGCATCGACTACACCAAAACCAAGACCATACAGATTGCCGACTTCCCTATCAGAAGTTCCTATGTATGGGGTCCGATGGGTCCGATGTTCAACAACGAACTCAAGGATAAGTTTGCCAGCAACACCCAGCTCATACAGGTGTCGCGCAACGGCGACCTGAAGATAGAGGGCGAAATCACCCAATATTCTCAGCGAAACAAATCGGTAAGTTCTGAGGGATACTCAGCTCAGACTGAGCTCAGCATAACCGTAAACGTGCGCTTCACCAACACCAAGAACCATGCCGAGGACTTCGAAAAGCAGTTTACATCTGCCAAGACCTACGACACCACCCAGAGCCTTGCCTCGGTGCAGGAAGAACTGGTAACCCAGATTATCAAAGACCTGGTAGACCAGATATTCAACGCTACGGTAGCTAACTGGTAGAAAAGTTAATAGTTTAAAGTTAATAGAAAAAATCGTGGAATTAAGCAGATTGATACAACACCCAGAGGAGATGAACCGAGAGACGCTTTACGACTTGCGCGCCCTCTTGGCTCTATATCCGTATTATCAGACAGCGCGCCTGCTGATGCTGAAGAATCTGTACCTGCTCCACGACCCAAGTTTTGACGAAGAACTGCGCCGGGCAGCCATCTACATCACCGACCGCAAGATTATCTTCGAGATGGTAGAGGCAGCCCACTATCAAATAAAACCCGATCCTGCTGAGGCTGAAACCAACCAGCAGCAAGGTACAAAAAAAGTGAGAACGGGAGAAGAAAAGTGCGGCGACCGTACTAGCGACCTCATCGACCACTTTCTGGGTTCCATACCGATGGATGCCGAAGAGGAAGAGAAGAAGAAGGAGAAGCGCAAGCCTACACCGGCTGACGCGGCTGTAGACTATGTGGCTTATCTCATGGAGACCGAAGACCAGCAGGAGCCTGAAGATACTTCGCGCACCATGAGCCTTATCGACGACTTTATGGAGGATGGCGGATTTAAACTGCCTAAAATCCAGCAGGACGAAGATTACAAGCCGGAATTCACTCCCGAACTTCAGACTGATTCCGGCAAGGATGGCGAAGAGGAAAACAGCGGCGTATTCACCGAAACCCTCGCCCGCATCTACATCAAGCAGGGCAAGTATCAGAGGGCTTACGACATCATCAGCCGACTGCATCAGCAGCATCCAAACAAGAACGGATATTATGTTGACCAGCTCAGATTTCTGGAGAAACTGATGCTGAACAGCAAGAAGAAATAATGAGAAGAAGAAGTAATATTCGGAACAAAGGAAGAAAACTTCGAAACATAGAAATAAAGAAGAATAATAAATAAATAAAACTAGTTTTAAAAAATGGCTTACACATTATTAGTAGTATTAATCGTCCTGGTAGCTATCTTGATGATTTTCATCGTGCTCATCCAGGAATCAAAGGGAGGTGGACTTGCAAGTAACTTCTCTTCAACCAACTCAATCATGGGTGTTCGCAAGACCACTGACATTGTTGAGAAATTAACATGGGGCCTCGCTGCAGCCTTGGTTGTCATCAGCGTGGCATGTGCTTATGTAGCCCCTCAGGCAGCTGGCGAAAGCAGTGTTTTGGAGGGAGCCACTCAGGAGCAGACCGCTCTTCCTGCTATGCCAGGTGCTAGCAAGGATGCAGCAGGTGCTCAGAAGGCTGTTCCTGCAGCTGGTGCAGATGCCCAGAAGGCAGCTCCAGTAGTTCCAACAAGCCCTGCAAAATAAAAAATAGGAAAAAAGGTACGAAAAAATTTGGTAGAATCATTTTTTTTTCGTACCTTTGCACCCGCTTAACAAGAATATGGTGGACGTAGTTCAGTTGGTTAGAGCGTCAGATTGTGGTTCTGAATGTCGTGGGTTCGAGTCCCACCTTCCACCCAACTATTTTTGAAAAAGCAAAACATAACCAACATGGTGGACGTAGTTCAGTTGGTTAGAGCGTCAGATTGTGGTTCTGAATGTCGTGGGTTCGAGTCCCACCTTCCACCCAGGATAAGCCCTGCAAGATTGATTTCTTGCAGGGTTTCTTGTTATATATCCGTATTGGGGTAAATTCTTCTTGCAATAAAAACACATTGCAATGACTAATTCTTTATGAACATTAGACTGAAAGCATACAAAAAAGCCTGCTAAAGGAAGTAAATCCCCTACCAGGCTTTCTATAAGGATCAATATACAAATCTTATCTAATTACTTTCACCTCACCGTCCTTCGCTATTTTTACAATACTTGAAGGCTGATGAGGTTTATGCTCCTGACGGCGAGTCCAGCAAACATAATCTACGGCATTGAGAATTTCCTCGGAGATATCACGATAATTCTGTGCTGCAGGCTCACCACTCACATTGGCACTAGTACTCACAATTGGTTTCTGAAACCGGTAACAAAGCTGCTTGGAGAAAGACTCATAAGTTACTCGCATAGCCAGACTACCATCCTCTGCTACAAGATTATTAGCCACACCATTCGCATCATCCAGTATAACCGTGGTAGGCTTTACTGGCATGGCGGCATCGATGAAATCCCATGCTACCTGTGGCACATTGCGGAAATAACGCGCCATGCGGTCAGCAGAATCTATCAGGCAGATAAGCGCCTTAGAATCGTCACGTTTTTTTATTTCATAAACTTTCTTTACCGCTTCAGGGTTGGTGGCGTCGCATCCTATGCCCCATACGGTATCTGTAGGATAGAGTATCACTCCACCCTTTCGCATGCACTCTACAGCACGCTTGATGTCTTCTTCTACAGTCATAATACAATAAAACTAAAAATCAAAAATCTTTTGAATCTTAAAAATCGTCACTAACATCTTTCTTCAAACACTCATAATAAGCTATGTCCTTCATACCATTGAGAAAAGCAGAAGCATCCATGCGTTTCTTGCCACTGAGCTGCAACTCCTGAATAATGAGCCATTCATCAAGGCAGGCTACTTGTAACGACTTCCCCTCAACGCGGAGCGATCCTACAGGCGCATCACCACGCTTCATACATGAAAGACGGGTAGAAAATATCTTAAGTACCTGAATTTTCTGTGTACTCTGCTTATGGGATGGATGAGTAGTAGGCTCAGGGAACCTCACGTAATCATCATCTCCCTTAGGATAGTCAAAGAATACTACTGTCTCCTTCTTCTTAATTTCAGTCCATGCACCAGGGTATGGAGAAAGACCGCGGATGAAATCATACACCTGTTTGGCAGGCTTGTGGAAGTCGATGCGGCAGGTATCCTTGAAGATTTTCGGAGCCGGCTTGAGTTCGGCACCCTGTCCTATCAATTCGCTCTGAGGAATGGAACCGATATTGCCATCGGCAGCGATGAGCGCATCAATGGTTTCCAGCGCCAATTCAGCACCAAGATGCATCAACCCGTCGTAAACATACTCCACATTTGCCGTCTCCGGAATAGGAAAACGTTTCTGCAGGATGATGCGACCGGTATCAATATCGTGGTCGAGGAAGAAGGTGGTAACACCCGTCTCCTTCTCGCCATTAATCACTGCCCAGTTGATAGGCGCCGCACCTCGATACTGCGGAAGGAGGGCTGCATGTACATTAAAAGTACCATATTTCGGCATCGCCCAAACCACCTCTGGCAGCATGCGGAAAGCAACTACCACCTGCAAGTCAGCCTGATAAGAATGCAACTGCTCCACAAAGTCAGGGTCCTTCATCTTTACAGGCTGCAGCACCGGTAAACCATGCTCTACGGCATACTGCTTAACCTGCGAAGGTTGCAGCGTATCCTGATGTCTGCCCACCGGTTTATCAGGCTGGGTAACCACAGCCACCACGTTGTAACCGCCCTCTACCAGGCGCTTGAGGGATTCCACCGCAAACTCCGGTGTTCCCATGAAAACAATTCTCAAATCCTTCTTCTCCATAAAACACTAATATTTTTTTAAAAAACAGCAAAGCCATTGAATTCTTCACTCTTCGTTCTTCACTCTTCACTTAAAACTCCTACTCTGCCGACATATCCGCTACAATCTGCCTGTACATGGAATAGATTCTAGTACGGCTGATGTAACCCTTCAGTATGCCTGCCACATCAACCACTGGCAGTTGGGCAGCATCGGTTTTATCAAATTTCTGCATCACCTCGTCCATACTGTCATGTTCAGTAAGAACGGCAGAAGGCTGCATCATCAGCTGACGCACGGTGAAATGCTGATACAGTTCGGTGCGGAAGATGATGTGGCGAATCTTCGTAATATCTATTACTCCCAGCAGCACGCCCGCCTTGTCGAGAACCGGCAAGAAGTTGTTGTTACTGCGGCTTATCTCACTCACCAGCTTGCTCATCGGCAGATCCGGACCTACCGGATGATAATCTTTCTCAATGACATCCTGCATGCCCAGCAGCGTGAGCGCAGCCTTGTCAATATGGTGGGTGAGCAGCTTGCCCTCTCTTGCCAGACGCAGGGCGTAGATGCTGTGGCTCTCGAAGATGCTGATGGTGAGCAGCGAAGAGATGCACACTATCATCAGCGGCATGAAGAGCTGGTAGCCGCCCGTGAGTTCGGCGATGAGGAAGATGCCCGTAAGCGGGGCATGCATCACGCCCGTAATGAGGCCCGCCATGCCCAAGAGTGTAAAGTTTTGCTCAGGAATGTAGACGCCCACCTGGTTCACATTCCAGAGGCGCGCAAAGAGGAAACCGGCAAAACCGCCAATGATGAGCGAAGGGGCAAAGGTACCACCGCATCCGCCACTGCCGTTGGTTGCCGAGGTGGCAAAAACCTTGGTAAAGGTTACCAGGGCGATGTAGAGGATGAGCAGCTGGTTGTGCCCGTAGAAGAGCGAACGGCTCATCACCTGCCCCCAGTCTTCCACATTCTGTCCCTTCAGCAGCACGTTGACTGCCGAATAGCCCTCGCCGTAGAGCGAAGGGAAGAGGAAGATGAGCGAACTAAGAATCAGTCCACCAAACAGCAGTTTTACGTATGGATAAGGTGAAAGCTTGGCAAAGAAGCCCTCGCACACCGACATAGTGCGCATGAAATAAAGGCTCACCAAGCCGCAGAAAATGCCCAGCAAAAGGCAGGCAGGCACCCTGTCGAGCGCCCACGGACTGGTAAGCGTAAAATCGAAAAGGCTCTTGGAGCCCATCAGGATGTAAGTAAAGCAAGTAGCTGTTACACAACTGATAAGGATAGGCAGCAAGGAAGCCATGCTCAAGTCTACCATCAGCACCTCAAGTGTAAACACGAGTCCGGCAATAGGCGCCTTAAAGATTCCAGCAATGGCTGCAGAAGCGCCACAGCCCACCAGCAGAATCATGGTTTTCTTGTCCATGCGGAAGATTTGTCCCAGGTTTGAGCCGATGGCCGAACCCGTGAGCACAATAGGAGCCTCGGCTCCCACGGAACCACCGAAACCGATGGTGATGCCTGATGCCACCACCGATGACCAGCAGTTGTGGGCCTTGAGCTTGGAATTTTTGGTAGAGATGGCGTAAAGCACACGGGTGATACCATGGGAAATATTATCTCTGACCACATATTTAATAAAGAGCATGGTGAGGTAAATACCCACAATCGGGAAGAGCAGGAAGAGCAGGTTATAGGTGCCCTTGTTAAATCCCGAAGTGAGCAGCAACTGTATTTCGTGCACAATGCCGTGCAGGAAATATCCTGCCACCGACGCCAGAAGGCCGATGATAAAAGCCAGGATAAGGGTCATCTGGCGGTCAGAAATATGTTTTTTCTGCCAATCCACCATCTTACTGACCCATCCCTCTTTCTGCTCGTTGTAATCTAGAATTTCTTCATCCATCTTTTTTACATTGATTTAGAATTCCGATGTGAAATGGAACTTGATGTGTTCAAAATCCTGCTGCGCCATGCTCAACACGTAGCCCGAATCGGCAAGAAAGACATCACGCCCCTCAATATCCTTGGCCATGTACTGGTACTTGCGCTTCTTGAAGTTCTCGAGTTCCTTCTCGTCATCTGCCTCTATCCAGCAAGCCTTGTGAAGATGCACAGGCTCCCAGCGGCACTTGGCGTTGTACTCGTTCTCCAGGCGGTACTGGATAACCTCGAACTGCAGCTGACCCACGGTGCCCACAATGCGGCGGCCGTTGAACTGGTTGACGAAGAGCTGCGCCACACCCTCGTTCATGAGCTGCTCCAATCCCTTTTGGAACTGCTTGCTCTTCATCGGGTCATCATTCTCGATGTACTTGAAAAGGAGTGGAGAGAAGCTTGGCAAACCGCGAAAATGCATCTTCTCTCCCTCCGTCAACGTATCTCCTATCTTGAAAATACCGTTGTCTGGCAAACCTACAATGTCACCCGGATAAGCCTCGTCAATGGTACTCTTGCGCTGTGCCATGAACTGGGTAGGCGAAGAGAAACGCACGTTCTTATCCAAGCGCACGTGGTAATATGGCTGATTTCTCACAAATTTGCCCGAGCATATCTTACAGAAAGCGATGCAGGAGCGGTGGTTTGGATCAATATTGGCTGTAATCTTGAAGATGAAACCACTGAACTTAGGTTCTTCAGGCTTCACCAGTCGCTCCTCTGCCTGGGTTGGTCTAGGAGATGGGGCAATATGAACGAAACAGTCGAGGAGTTCCTGAACACCGAAATTGTTCAGCGCCGAACCGAAGAACACTGGAGCTACCTCGGCTGAGCGGTAGGTTTCTTCCTCAAACTCAGGGTAAACACCATCTACCAGTTCCAGTTCCTCACGCAGCTGTGCAGCCTCACGTTCACCAACCCGCTCGTCGAGTTCTGAACTTTGGATGTCTACCTCTACCTTCTCGGTAACTCGCTGTTTGTTAGGGGTAAAGAGGTTCAGCTGATGCTCGTAGATGTTGTAAACGCCCTTGAAACGAGCGCCCTGACCGATAGGCCAGCTCAGCGGGCGAACCTTGATTTTGAGCTCTTCTTCCAACTCGTCGAGCACATCAAACGGGTCGCGTCCCTCACGGTCCATCTTGTTGATGAAGATGATTACCGGGGTATTTCTCATGCGGCACACCTCCATGAGTTTGCGGGTCTGTGCCTCCACACCCTTGGCAGAGTCAACCACGATGATGGCTGAATCTACGGCTGTAAGTGTGCGGTAGGTATCCTCGCAGAAGTCCTGGTGACCTGGAGTATCCAGAATATTCACCTTATAAGGTTCTCCCTCCTGTCCAGCAGGGAGATAATCAAATTCCATTACAGATGTAGATACCGAGATACCACGCTGTTTCTCAATATCCATCCAGTCAGAAGTCGCAGTTTTGCGAATCTTGTTATTCTTTACGGCACCTGCCACCTGAATCTGTCCACCGAAAAGCAGAAACTTCTCGGTCAATGTTGTCTTACCAGCATCCGGGTGAGAGATAATGGCAAATGTTCTTCTTCTTTCTATTTCGTTCATCCTGTTGTATATATATAATGTATATTCTAAAAAGTAATCACTAATAACTAATCACTAATAACTAATCACTACATGTCGTCATCATCAAACTTGAGTCCCTCGGTTCGGTCTTTGATGTAATAATCGCTGAGCAGACCTATGAAGACGGTAATCTCCTTGATGGCCCTTTCGGTTTCGGGCGTAATTTCCTTCTTCTGCAGGCGCAGCATCATCACACCATAGAGGGCATCGAGGCAGGTTTCAATCTCGTTGAGATCCTTGTCGCCCCGCTGGCGCAGCTCTACTATGAAAGGCAGCACCTTGTAATATTCGGCATTGTAGATAGGAAACTTGGTGCTCTGCAGCAGCATGCCGTGCAGGTCAATGACGTCCTTTAGTATCACCTTATTAATATTAAGGTGTCCTCCCTCGCGCTTTCCCTCCTCGTTCATCATGCGAATCAGGTTGCCAAACCAGTCGAGTTCTTCCTCGCGCTGCTCGGGTGTAAAGTCGAACCGGTCTACATAATTTTTCTTGATGACAGGCAGCGAGCATCCGTAAGCTCGGATGATGTCCTCAATCTGCCACATATATAATAAGTATTCTGCGATACTTTTCTTTCTTAATTCTTGTGCTACAAACATTTTTTCTGTATAAGAAGAAACGAGCTTAAGCCCTATTAACTATAAACTCTAAAGCGGCTAAAGCCCCTATAAACTATAAACTATTAACTATAAACTCTTTAAAATTCCGGCAGATGATACAGATTGAAAATCGTGCCGAAGAGAGCGATGATGGAGAAGATGATGACCACGCTGCCTATTACCTTATTGATAATGACGATGCCGTTGGTATCAAATTTGTTCCTAATCTTGTCGACGAGCCAGGTGAGTCCGAACCACCACAGCAGGGCTCCGAAGACGATGCTGAGATACCCTACTCCCATTTCTACCGGCATATCCGGTACGACGAAAGCAAACTGCGCGAAGGTGGCCATGAAGAGGAACACGATGAGCGGATTGGAGAGTGTTACGAGGAACGCCGTGATGCCGTTGTGCATCAGGGTACCCTGCTTGTTGCTCGACTTGTGCATGTTCTTCATCGGGTCGCTCTTGAAGCAGTAGATTCCAAACACGAGGAGCATCAGGCTTCCGAAAATCTGAAGATAGAACTTGTTCTCGGAGTTGCTCACAAAATCCATCACAAAACTCATGCCCAAGCCTGTGAATAAGGCATATACGATGTCGCTGCATGCGGCACCCACACCTGTTACAAACCCATACCAGCGGCCCTTGTTGAGCGTGCGCTGGATGCATAGGATGCCTACCGGACCCATAGGGGCTGAGGCAAGAACACCGATGACAATTCCTTTGAATATGAAGTCAAGGATGTTTATCTCAATTGGAAATGCTAAATTCATCTTATTAGTATCGTTACAATTTCTAACAGGCGGCAAAGTTACAAAATTTCGGGCACAAAGCACAATTTTTTCGCCTAAAAGTTCATTTTATATCCGTTTTTTATATTTTCGGGCACGGATTACACGGATTACGCGGATGTTCTGCATGAATATAAACAGGATTTAGGGCAACAGAGAAACTTCGGACAGCAAATCATCTGGCAGAAAAAAAAGAAAATTAAAATTTTTTATATTTAAAAATAAACGAGATTCAAAAGTTTTCAGTATCTTTGCCGAGAAATAAAATAATTCTAACTAATTTTAAATAATTAACATGACAGATAATACACTTAAACCGTACGTAATAGGCCTTGACCTCGGCGGTACAAATTCAGTTTTCGGCATCGTAGATGCTCGCGGAGAGATCAAAGCAACAACTGCCATCAAGACAGGCGGTTACGGAAAAGTTGAAGACTATGTGAAGGCAGCCGTAGAAGCCCTCCAGCCTATCATTGATACAGTAGGCGGCATTGACAAGATCAAGGCAATGGGTATCGGTGCGCCAAACGCAAACTATTATAATGGAACCATTGAGTTTGCTCCAAATCTTCCTTGGGCACACGACGGAGTAGTGCCATTGGCTGATTTGTTCAGCAAAGCCCTCGGCGGCTTGCCTGTAGGTATGACCAATGATGCCAACGCTGCTGCGCTCGGCGAGATGACATACGGTGTAGCAAGAGGCATGAAAAACTTCATCGACGTTACACTCGGTACAGGCGTTGGTTCTGGTATCGTCATCAACGGACAGATGGTTTACGGCTGCGATGGATTCGCTGGCGAATTGGGTCACGTTACCATGGTACGTGGCAAAGAAGGCCGTACCTGTGGATGTGGCCGTACAGGATGTCTCGAGGCTTACTGCTCTGCCACTGGTGTGGCTCGCACAGCACGCGAGTTCCTTGAGAAGAGTGATGAGCCTTCATTGCTCCGCGAAATGAACCCAGAAGACATTACATCTTATGATGTGAGCGTTGCTGCAGGCAAAGGCGACAAGCTGGCGCAGCGCGTATATGAGTTCACCGGCAAGATGCTCGGTGAGGCTTGCGCTGATTTCGCTGCCTTCTCTTCTCCAGAGGCTTTCGTCTTCTTCGGTGGTCTGACAAAGGCTGGCGACCTGATCATGAAGCCTATCCAGAAGGCTTATGATGAGCACGTGCTCCGCATCTTCAAGGGCAAGGCTAAGTTCCTTGTTTCTACCCTTGATGGTAGTTCTGCTGCCGTACTCGGTGCGAGTGCAGTGGCTTGGGATATGTAAAGGGATTGATTGTAAAAATAAAAAGATTTAATTTTCCATTTTTGGAAAAATCAGTTTAGGTAATATGCTTCGCGAAACTCGTGAGAGGATTGTAGCGAGGGGTAAGACTTGGTTAATTATTAAAGCCTGACACTCGAGAGAGCGTCAGGCTTTGCTGTTTCTTATCATAAAACAAAAAACCTTAACAACCACCATGCGGTCATGGTGGTCATTAAGGTCATTGGTCATTAAGCTTTTTCCAACCAGTTTCTCACCATTTTCTTGCCGTCTGGCGTCAGCACGCTTTCCGGATGAAACTGGATACCATGAATACCATAGTTCTTATGCTTCAGACCCATGATGCAACCATCATCGCTTACTGCCGTAACGTCCAGGCAGTCAGGGAATCCCGAGCGGTCTACCACCCAAGAGTGGTATCTGCCAATCTCTATGCGCTTGTCCAACCCGTCGAAAATAACATCGTTGCCAAACTGGGTGCAAGGGGTAGCCACTCCATGATACACCTCAGAAAGATTGGTAAGCTTGGCTCCAAACGCCTCGCCTATGGCCTGATGGCCCAGGCAGACGCCCAGCATCGGCTTGCGGCCCGCATACTTGCGGATAACATCCATCAGCAGTCCTGCCTCCGAAGGGATGCCCGGACCCGGACTGAGAATAATCTTGTCGAAACGCTCCAGCTCCGACAACTGGAACTGGTCGTTGCGGTAAACCGTAACATCAGCTCCCAACTCCTTTACCAGATGGGCCAGATTATAGGTAAAGGAATCGTAATTATCTATGATTACTACTTTCATCTTTTATTATTGATTATTTATTATTGATTATTTATTATTGATTATTGAGTAGTGAGAAATAATCACTAACAACTAATCACTATTACAACTCTTCAGCAATGTGAATCGCCTTGGTCAGCGCACCAAGCTTGTTGTTACACTCTTCCAGCTCATACTCATCATTGCTCTTTGCCACTACTCCACTACCCGCCTGGAACCAGAGTTCGCCATTTCGGCTGATAAAGGTACGGATGACGATAGCCTGATTCAGGTCACCGTTCAGACCGATGAAACCGATGCAGCCTCCGTAGGCACCGCGGTTGTGAGGTTCCAGCTCTGAGATAATCTGCATCGCTCTCACCTTAGGCGCACCGCTCAGCGTGCCGGCAGGGAAGGTATCAATAAACTCCTTGATGTGGTCGGCATGCTCATCCAACTCTCCGCTCACACGACTCACGAGGTGGATGACATGACTGTAGAACTGCATATCCTTGTAGAAATCTACCTTCACCCCATGACAGTTGCGGCTCAGATCATTTCGCGCCAAGTCTACCAGCATCACGTGCTCAGCATTCTCCTTCGGGTCGTTGCGCAGGAATTCGGCAGCCTTGCGGTCCTGCTCCATATCTCCCGTGCGTCGGGTGGTTCCGGCAATCGGGTCGATGAATGCCTTATTGCCCACGATGCGGTTGTGGGTTTCAGGCGAAGAACCGAAGATACGGAAACCGCCGAAGTCGAAATAGAAGAGGTAAGGCGAAGGGTTGATGCTGCGCAACGCACGATAGAGTTTGAAATCATCGCCCTCATATTTCTGTACGAAGCGGCGACTCACCACAATCTGGAATACATCTCCGCGCAGGCAGTGCTGAATGCAGCGGCGTATGTTTGCCTTGTGCTCCTCATCGGTGAGGGTAGAGGTAGTTTCGCCCACCGGGTGGAAATCGTAAGGCTTCACATTGGCCTTGTTCACCGCCTTCAGCAGCTCGTCGAGTTCTGGAAGTGAAGAGTGAAGAGTGAATAGTGAAGAATTCTCTTGCTCTTCTCCCTGAGTTTTCGAAATAGAGTCTTGAGCAACAGAACTATTGGATTCTTCACTCTTCACTCTTCGTTCTTCACTCTCCTGGAGCGCAATGAACTCCATGGTGTTGTTGAAATGGTCGAAGACGATGATGTCCTTATACATGATGTAATAGATGTCGGGCGCATCATTCTTCTCCATGGTAGTATCCTTAACCGGGATGTTTTCGAAATATCTCACCGCATTGAAGGTGGTGAAACCATAGAGTCCGCAGTATTCCTTGCTCTCGCCCTCAACATGGAAGGAAGAGATGAAATCGTTGATACTCTTTGAGATGGCGAGCTTGCACTCCTCGCCCTTACCTGCACCGAAGGCAGGAAGCTGCTCTTTCTCTACACTTCCGTCGGGATAGGTCTTGATGACCTCACCATGACTTACGGCGATGCTTGCCAGCGGATGCACACCGATGAAGGAGCGCGAATTCTCGGAGCCATGATAGTCGGAACTCTCCATCAGAGCCGACTGCGGATAAATATCTCTCAGTCGCATGTAGACTCCCACCGGCGTATAGAGGTCGGCGAGAATCTTGCGGGTAACTGTCTTGTAACTAAACTTTGCCATTTTAATTAAATCTTTGCTATTAGAAGTTTCCGTACTCTCCCGCCATTTCCTTATGGCTCAAATACGTTTCTACATCCTTGTCGCCACGGCCTGATACGGTGAGCACCACCACATCATCCTTCTTGAACTTCATCTTCTTCAGGGCAGCCACGGCGTGCGCACTCTCAATGGCTGGAATGATGCCCTCCATGCGGGTGAGCTCGTAACCGGCGTAGATGGCCTCATCATCCTTGATGGCGAGCACATGACTTCTGCCCGAAGTGGCAAGATCGGCATGCATAGGGCCGATGCCCGGATAGTCGAGACCGGCACTGATGGTGAAGGCTTCCTCAATCTGTCCATCTTCGGTCTGCATCACGAGGGTGCGGGCTCCGTGGATGATGCCCTCTGTACCGCAGTGCATGGTGGCAGCGGTGTAGTCGGTATCTATTCCGTGTCCGGCAGCCTCAGCCAGGTAAATCTTCACGCGGTCATCATCAATATAGTGGTAGATGGTTCCGGCAGCGTTGCTTCCGCCACCCACGCAGGCGATGAGGTAATCAGGATAGTCGCGGCCTATCTTCTCCTCAAGCTGCCATTTCAGTTCTTCGCTGATTACGCTCTGCATCTTAGCAACAATGTCTGGATAAGGGTGCGGACCCATGGTAGAACCTACAATGTAGAAGGTATCCTGTGGGTGGCAGCACCAGTCGCGTATGGCCTCAGAGCAGGCATCGCTCAGCGTCATGTTACCGGTGCGCACAGGGTTCACCTTGGCTCCCAGCATCTTCATACGCTCTACGTTGGTATGCTGGCGTTCCACATCGGTGGCACCCATGAAAATCTCACACTTCATGTTCATCAGGGCGCATACCGTAGCGGTAGCCACACCGTGCTGTCCGGCTCCGGTTTCGGCAATGATGCGGGTCTTGCCCATCTTCTTGGCCATGAGGATCTGACCGATGGTGTTATTGATTTTGTGTGCACCGGTATGGTTCAGGTCCTCGCGCTTCAGATAGAGCTGGCATCCGTACTTCTCGCTCATGCGCTTGGCATAATAAAGAGGTGAAGGGCGGCCCACATAATCTTTGAGCAGCGCGCGGTATTCCTTCTTGAACTCCTCGCTCTCAATGATTGGCTTGTAAGCCTGCTGCAACTCGGTTACACATTTATATAATATCTCAGGAACATAAGCTCCTCCGAATTTTCCAAAAAATCCTTTTTCGTCAACTTGATACATCGCTTTTTAATTTTGAATGTTAAATGTTGAATGTTAAATTAGGCTTTCGCCCTTGAGTCACAAACGAAACGGATGAATTCTTCTCTCTTCGTTCTTCACTCTTCACTTACTTTTTGAGTGCCTCAAAAAGCCTATCTAATGCCTGATCCGGATCACCGGTTTCATTGAGCAGGGTAACAAACTTGCTGCCGATGATGGCTCCCGCCGCATTATCCTGCGCACTGGTAAGGGTCTGCTTGTTGCTGATGCCGAAACCAATCATGCGAGGGTTGCGCAGATTCATGCCGTTGATGTGGTTGAAATAAGCCAACTTGGCATCACCGAAACAGCTCTGGGCACCCGTGATACTCGCCGAACTGACCATGTAGATGAAACCATCGGTATGCTCATCGATGAAACGGATGCGCTCCTCGCTGGTTTCCGGCGTAATCATCATGATGACACGGATATCATACTTGTCGGCAATGGGTTTCACCACCTTCAGATAATCATCAAAAGGAAGATCTGGGATGATGGTGCCGCTCACGCCGCTCTCTACGCAGCTCTTGAAGAAAGCCTCAATGCCGTAGTGCATGATTGGGTTCAGATATCCCATCAGCACGAGTGGAAGCTGCACTTCATCCTTGATTTCCTTCAGCTGGGCGAAGAGTTTCTTCACCATCATTCCGTTCTTCAAGGCCTTGGTTCCGGCGCTCTGAATCACCGGACCATCAGCCAACGGATCGCTGAAAGGGATTCCTACCTCAATCATATCTATCCCCTTGCGCTCCATCGCCTTGATTACATTACCGGTACCTTCCAAAGTTGGGCATCCGGCGCAGAAATACAAGCTCAAAAGCTTGCGTTCTTTATTGTTTGCAAATAATGCATTTATCTTGTTCATCTCTCTTTATTTTTAATCATTAAAAATCTGCAGTTTATTCTATTTCTCTCTTATACTCAGGACCGAGTGCATCAATAAATTCCTTTACTTTCTGTGCATCCTTTATGCCCGGCGAAACTTCAAATTTAGAATTGATATCAATTCCACCACATTTCGGATGGTTGAAAGCCTTACAGCGCTCTAAATCATCAGGACCGATGCCACCACTCAAAAGAAATTCTACATCTCCGTCATACTGGTTCAGTATGCTCCAGTCAAATTGCTGACCGCTACCACCCTTCTCTTCACACTTGGTGTCGAAGAGAAAGAAGTCAACAACCCCTACATACTCCTTATATTTCTGAAGATCTTCAGGTTTAGAAATACTGATGGTCTTTACAATCTGACAGCAGCAATTAGCAGGAAGTTCTTTTCCTATACTTCTATAAGCTGGCACGATTTGCTTCTCCCAGATATTCTGCATTTTATCCCTCATCTGCCTGCAATATTCAGGGGTCTCTTCTCCATGCAGCTGAATAACGCTAAGCGAATAATCGTAATAAACTTGAAGCACAGTTTCTATGGATTCATTCACAAAAACACCAAATCGAGGCACCTGCATTTTATCCTCCATTTCTGTTCTAAAGATAATTTTATCACTATCAGTTTCTATGGTAACACCTCTAGGACTTTTATCATAGAAAATCATACCCACGGCTGTAGCACCAGCCTTTATTACCTCTTCTATATTCTTCGGGTCGCGCAAACCGCACACTTTTACATATTTCATAATTTCTTTTATTTTAATTGTTTGATAAACTCTTGAAGCGCCACGCCCGGGTCTGCCTGTTTCATGAACTGTTCGCCCATCAGGAAACCTCTGAAGCCGCCTTCTTCTCTCAACCAGAGAACCGTCTGCGGGTTGGAGATACCACTCTCGCTCACCCTGCACACATCCTTCGGAAGTTTCTCTGCCAATCTGAAGCTGTTCTCTACATCCGTAAAGAAGGTTCCAAGATTTCGGTTGTTGATGCCGTACATATCCGGTTCCAGTTCAGCATACTCGAAGTCGCGCTCATTATGCATCTCGAGCAGCACCTCCATGCCCAGCTGGTGAGCCATGTTCATGAGTTGCTTACACTCCTCCTTAGTCAGGCAGGCCGCAATGAGCAGCACGGCAGAAGCTCCGCAGTATCTCGCCTGCAGCAGCTGGTATTCCTCAACCACGAAGTTCTTATATAAGATAGGTAGGGTAACGCCCACATGGCGCGCCTCCTGAATATACTCATCATATCCTCCGAAATAATCAATATCGGTCAGGATGCTGAGTGCCGAAGCTCCGTTCTGCTGGTAGGCGAGCGGGATGATACTCGGCTTACCTTCCTGCTTGATCCAGCCCTTGGAAGGCGATTTGCGCTTGAATTCAGCGATGATTCCCGTCTCTGAGTTCATCAGCGCCTCCTTCATGCTTCCGCCCGGCACCTTTCCCCCATCCTCCTGCATCTTCTGCTCGGTGAGGGTTATCATCTGCCGTGGCTGGATAAAGCGCTTGCGCTGCTCAATCTCTATCCTTTTATGAGCCACAATTTCCTCTAAAATATCAGCCATTTTTTTCGTTTTTACCTTTTAACCTTTATTGGGGGACCAGCGATGGAATCGCTGGGAACGGGGGCGCAAAGAGGAACAAAGGGGTTAAGGCTCTTTTTACCCTTTTACCTTTTTACTTTTAAAGGCTCTTTTTACCCTTTTACCTTTTTACCTTTAAAAAGCCCTTTATCTATTAATCTCTACGAATTTTTTGAAGGTAGCGAGCGCCTTACCCGAATCGATACTCTCTCTTGCAATCTCCACACATTCCTCAATGTTCTTCTGGCCCTTCTCCATCACCTGGATACCGAAGGCTGCATTGGCGAGAACGATGTTCTTCTGGGCTGGGAGAGCACGGTTTTCAAGCACTGCATCAAAGATATCCTTTGCCTCTTCCTCGGTAGCTCCGCCTCTCACCTCTTCAGGTTTGGCAATCTCGAAACCGAGATCCTGTGGTTTGAAAATCTTCTCATAGTTGTTGGTGGTTACCTTGAAGTCGCTGGTGAGTGAAATTTCATCATATCCGTCGATGCTGTTCACGATACCATAGTCGATGCCCAACTTCTGGTAAACCTGATTGTAGAGGCGCATCTGGTCGAGATTGGCTACACCCAGCAACTGACATTTAGGCTGACTAGGATTGACAAGAGGACCTAACAGATTGAACACGGTAGGGAACTGCAAAGCCTTGCGGATAGGACCTACAAACTTCATTGCCTTGGCAAAGAGCTGGGCATGAAGATAAACGATGCCTGCCTCGTTGATGCTGCGGTTCAGCTTGTCTATATCATCGGTAAACTGAACACCATGGTTCTTGATGACGTTGCTGGCACCGCTCACCGAAGTAGCCGCATAGTTGCCGTGCTTTGCCACCTTGTAACCCGCACCCGCAATGACGAAGCAGGAAGTAGTAGAAATGTTAAAGGTGTTCTTGCGGTCGCTACCGGTTCCCACCACGTCAATGTAGCGGTCGCAATCCAGGATGGCTGGCACGCCTGTAGCAAGAATACCATCACGGAAACCGAGCAGTTCATCTACCGTTACGCCTCTCATCTGCAGTCCGGTGAGCAGGGCTGTAATCTGTTCCTCAGGAAATTCACTCTTGGTGATTCCTACAATGATGTCTCGGGTTTCCTCACGAGAAAGTTCCTCGTGGTTCAACATTCTGTTCAAAATGTCCTTCATTTCCATAGTTAATATCTCCTATATTTTTGTTTTTATTTTTCGTTGTAAAAGAAAAGGGGCCTGTCGTAAGTTACGGCAGGCCCCTAGTATATTATGTTGTTCACATCCACATACGGCGTCTCGACTCACGACTTCTGGAATCTTGAGTTACGCCACCACCATGATGTAGATACGAATGTATTCATATTGCTTTTCCTTTAAATTGTTTGTTACTAAAACGAGGCGTTTCTTTCTTTTTAACGAAAAGATTCTCCTTCGTTCTTCATTTTCTACTGCAAAAGTACAGTTTTTCTTTTAAACTACAAACTTTTTGTCGAGAAATTTTAAGATTTAGCACAATTTTATCATCTAAAATACCTTTTTCCTCACTTTTTCCCTTCCTTCTTCCCCCTATACCTTATTATATATAGAGAGAAAAAGAAAAAAATATTTCGACAGAATGTAATAAATTGCCAGAGACGCCGTTATTAATTTAGAGAACAGGTTAAGAAAAGAGGAAAACTCACCTCAAGACAAGCCCGTTCTGAAATCAACAAATAATAAGTAGTATTCATTTAAACAAAAAGATTCACGCCTATGAAGCAAGTTTTTACACCAAAGAAAATGAGACCTTCGGCTCAAACCATCTACTTCATCAAGCAGATAGCCTATTCCTATCATACCATGGTGCAAAATGGTAAGCTTAAGGTGTGCTATCCTAACTAACAGAAGAAGAAAGATGAAAACAATGATATCCCCTTCATTGCTCTCAGCCAACTTTATTGACCTGAAGAGTGATATCGAGATGATAAACAAGAGTGAAGCCGACTGGCTCCACCTCGATGTGATGGATGGTGTCTTCGTGCCCAACATCTCGTTCGGATTCCCTGTGATTGAAGCCGTGAGCAAGGTATGCACCAAGCCCCTCGACGTCCACTTCATGATTCAGCACCCGGAAAATTACATTGAACAGACTGCCAAGCTCGGTGTCATGATGATGAACGTGCACTACGAAGCCTGCACCCATCTTCACCGCACCATCCAGCAGATTCACGCAGCAGGCATGAAGGCAGGAGTTACCCTCAACCCTTCTACCCCGGTATGTGTGCTGGAAGACATCATCTGCGATGTAGACATGGTACTTTTGATGAGCGTTAACCCAGGCTTCGGCGGACAGAAATTCATCGAGAACACCATCAAGAAGATAGGCCGTCTGCGCCAGCTCATCAAAGAGAGCGGAAGCCAGGCACTCATCGAGGTAGATGGCGGTGTGCAGGCAGAAACTGCTCCAAGACTGGTGAAAGCCGGAGTAGACGTGCTGGTAAGCGGAAGTTATGTATTCAAGAGCACAGATCCTTATGCTACCATCCATGCTCTGAAAGAACTCCACTAATCAAGATTCAGATAGATATTGTGCTCCTTAGCCATCTTGCGGAGGTTAAGGAGCGCATAACGCATTCTTCCCAGACTCGTATTGATGCTCACATTGGTACACTCAGCAATTTCCTTGAAAGACATTTCCTGATAATAACGCATATAAACCACCTCGCGTTGTGGAGCCGGCAGAAAGTCTACCAGTTTCTTCACATCACGAAGCACCTGTTTGCGTACTATCTCCTGCTCAGCACAGTCCGCCTGGAATTCTTCGCCGCGCAGACAGGAAAGATCATTGTCGTTCCCCTGTTCAACCATGCGGAACACACACTGACTGCGATAACCGTCGATGATGACATTATGCGCTATACGCATTAACCACGAAATAAATTTGCCTGAACAAGAATACTGGCCAGCATGCAAACGACTGATTGCTTTTACGAATGTCTCCTGGAAGATATCATTCGCCAGATCCTCATCGTGAACCACGAAAAGGATATAAGAGAACAGTTTCACCTCGTTGCGTGAAAGCAAGAGGTCAAAGGCTCTGTTGTCGCCCCCGACATAAGCCAGGGCCAACTCTTCGTCTGTCATTTCATTGAGTTTACTCATTTTCTTAATCTTATTTTATTCATTAAGTAAATGTCTATCCAATAGGCTACCCAGTATTTATTGCGTTAATAATGTTAATTATCGTTGCAAAGGTAACATTTTATTTTCAAAACACCAAACTTTTTTCCAAAAACATTTAATTTTAACATTACCAGCACCTGTTTTACAAATAAAATTCGTATCTTTGCACCGATGTGTTAAACGTCAGAAACGACAAACGAACAAACAGATCAATACAAACGAATTCATAAATACAAATAATCATAAAACTAGAACAAAGACAATGAAGAAATTCTTTAAGACCTTACTCGTTGCTCTGCTCCTCATCCCTACCTGCGCTTGGGCAGATAAAGGATGGAACGATGCTGAATATCAGCGCATTGAACAGAGCATACAGTTGCCTAACATCAAGCAGGCAGCTAAGAAGTATGTAATTTCTGCCTATGGAGCCAAGCAGAACGCTTCGGCTGCACAGAACCAGAAGGCAATCAACAAACTCATCGCCCTCGTCTCTAAGAAAGGTGGCGGTACTGTAGTCATCCCGAAGGGTACCTGGCGCACAGGAGCCATTGAGATGAAGAGCTTCGTAGAACTGAACCTCGAAGAAGGTGCCGTACTGCAGTTTGCCTTTGAGCCAAAGCTCTATCCGCTGGTTCGCACCGCATGGGAAGGATTGGCATGCTGGAACTACTCTCCATGCATCTACGCCTACAAGGTTTCCGACATCGCCATTACCGGTAAAGGTACCATCGACGGAGGCGGCAACAATGATACATGGTGGCAGTGGAACGGCAATCCTTACTTCGGATACAAGGAGGGCGTAACCAAGGAACACCAGAAGATGGGCTCCCGCGCCAGACTGCAGAAAATGGCAGAAGATGGTGTGCCTTTTGATGAGCGCAAGTTCGGTATGGGACAGGGTCTCCGCCCTCAGCTCGTCAACTTCGTACGCTCTGAGCGCATCCTCATCAAGGACGTAAAGATGATCAATTCGCCTTTCTGGGTGATGCACCCTCTGCTCTGCAAGGACATCACGGTAGACGGCGTAACCGTTTGGAACGAAGGCCCTAACGGAGACGGATGCGACCCTGAGGCATGCGAGAATGTACTCATTCAGAACTGTATCTTCCACACCGGCGACGACTGCATCGCCATCAAGAGCGGACGAAACAACGACGGTCGTCTCTGGAATAAACCATCTAAGAATATCATCATCCGCAACTGTCGCATGGAAGACGGACACGGTGGCGTAGTCATCGGTTCTGAGATTTCAGGCGGATGCGAGAATGTATACGCCGAAAACTGCGAGATGGACTCTCCTCATCTGGAGCGCATCCTCCGCATCAAGACCAACAACTGCCGCGGCGGACTCATCCAAAACATCCACATGCGCAAGGTTACCGTAGGACAGTGTAAGGAAGCCGTGCTCAAAATCAACCTCGACTATGAGCCAAGAGAGGCTTGCTACCGCGGATTTGAACCTACCGTGCGCAACGTGAGCATGGAAGATGTTACCTGCCAGAAGAGCAACTACGGTGTGCTCATCATCGGTGGAAACAAGGTAGAAAACGTATACGACATCCATGTAAAGAACTGTAAGTTCGACGGTGTCATCAAGCAGCCTACCAAGGTTACCGGCAAGACACGCGATGTGAAGTTCGACAACCTCATCATCAACGGTTCACTGGTTCTCAACAAGGAAGACCGTCCTTACCAGACCTACTCAGAGTGGCTCACTCACAGCGAGATGCAGCGCGTGCCTCAGTCTTACCTGCTCGACTTCAGCAAGAAGCCAAAGTGGAGCTACGTAATGGGCATTGAGATGGAAGGTATGCTCGACACCTACCTCCATTACAAAGGCGGAAAGAGCACCTTCAAGGGAGCTGATGCCGAAGCCAACAACGAGGCAATCATCAACTACCTGAAAGAATATCCAGCCAAGATGATTGACGAAAAGGGAAACATCACAGGCTACAAATATGAGGACTTCAACCTCGACAATGTGCGCACAGCGAAGTTCATCCTCCGCATGCACAACCTCTTCCCTAGCAAGAGCAGCGAACTGGCACTGAAGACGCTCTTCAAGCAGCTCCAGAACCAGCCTCGCACCAAGGAAGGTGTTTACTGGCACAAGGCAATCTACGCCAACCAGGTATGGCTCGACGGCATCTTCATGGGGCTGCCATTCTACTGCAACTACGCCGTTCAGAACCTCAAGCCTAAGAAGGCGAAGAAGATTCTCGACGATGCGGTAGACCAGATTGTGAAGACCGACCTGCGTACCTACGATGAGAAGACCCAGCTCTGGAAGCATGCATGGGACGAGACCCACAGCCAGTTCTGGGCAAACAAGGAAGACGGAAAGAGCCAGCATACCTGGGCAAGAGCCCTCGGATGGTACGTCATGGCGATGACCGAATGCCTTGATGCCATGCCTGAAGATTATGCTCGCCGCGGTGAAATCATCACCTTATTAAATAAGGCAATGAAGAGCGTGGTGAAATATCAGGATAAGAAGACGGGCGTATGGTACGACGTGATGGATGTAAAGGATCCTCGCAACTACCTCGAGAGCACCGCTTCAAGCATGTTTGCCTATGTTCTCCTCAAGGGTTACCGCAAGGGATACCTCGGCAAGGAATACCAGGAAGCAGGTATCAAGGCTTATGAGGGAATCCTGAACAACTTCATCCAGGTAAATCCTGACAAGACCATCAGCCTTACCCGCTGCTGTGCTGTAAGCGGACTCGGTCCTGGCCCTGGTCCATACGTCAAGAAGCCAAACTTCAAGCGCGACGGAAGCTTCGACTATTACATGAGCGAGCCTATCCGCGACAATGATGCCAAGGGCGTAGGTCCTTTCATCTGGGCTAGTCTGGAAATGGAAATGCAGGGGCTGAATAAGTAAACTGCTAAGATTTGAATACATCATTTTTAAAATGAATAACAAGAAGATATTAACAAGTATGGCAGCAGCGCTTATGAGTGCTGCTGCTTTGGCACAAGCACCAGCCTTCCCGGGCGCAGAAGGTCACGGAAGATACGTAACGGGCGGAAGAGGCGGAAAAGTAGTACACGTAACTAACCTCAACGACAGCGGAACGGGTTCTTTCAGAGAGGCTGTCAAGTCGGGTAAAAGAATCATCGTCTTCGATGTGGCTGGCGTCATCGCCCTTAAGTCTGATCTCAAGATGGGTGACAACATCACCATTCTCGGACAGACTGCTCCATCTCCGGGCATTACCCTCAGATATTACACCGTTCAACCGGGCAGTAACAACATCATCCGTTTCCTCCGCATTCGCCGAGGTGAAGAGAAGGACATCAATGACGGAGCGGATGCTTCCTGGCAGCGCAACAAGACCGGCATCATCTTCGACCACTGTTCCTTCAGTTGGAGCATCGACGAGGTGGCTTCGTTCTACGACAACAACAATTTCACCATGCAGTGGTGTACCGTTGCCGAGAGTCTCACCAATCCGGGTCACTCTAAGGGAGCACATGGTTACGGAGGCATCTGGGGCGGTAAGCTCGCCAGCTTCCACCACAACTTCGTAGGTCATCTCATGAACCGCGGTCCACGATTTAATGGTGCAAGATACGGATGGACAGGCTACACCAGCAACAAGGATTACGCTACCTATAAGTGGAAGAATACCGTGCAGGCTGAAAACGTAGACTTCCGCAACTGCGTGATGTACAATGCGCAAGGTACCTGCTACGGAGGTCCAGGCGGTGGACAGATCAACATCGTGAACAATTACTACAAGGCAGGTCCAAGCCAGGGACTTAAAGAAACTACTCTGAATGGGCTCAAGGTAGATGTAAGCACCGGAAAGGAACGTGGCAGCCAGGAACGTATCACTCTGGTTACCTTATCTAACAAAAGTAATTCTGACGAGGATCATCCTGAGTTATACGACATGACCAGCCGTTACTTCATCAACGGAAACACCACCGAAACCACCAAGGGTTCTGTTACCAAGAATCAGGATTGGAAAGGTATCAGCTACGACAAAGGCATTCCAAGCCAGAACGGAGAATACTACAGTCCGGATGCCAAAAACTTTTATGGTGACAATGTTGCCCATGTAACCATCAGCGGCAAGTCTTGTGTCAAGATCAAGATGGACGCTCCTGCTCCAACAGGAGAGGTTACCACCCACTCTGCTGCCGAAGCATTCAGTAAAGTACTGACATACAGCGGAGCCTCACTCTACCGCGATGAGATTGATGCCCGCTACATGGAAGAAGCAAAGACAGGTACAGCCAAGTACAAGGGAAGTATTACCAAATCACCTGGCATCATCGACAAGGTATCAGATGTAAACGGCTACACCGAGTCAAACTTCGGAAAAGGCTCTCGTCCTGCCGACTTCGACACAGATAATGACGGAATCCCAGATGCATGGGAGACTGCCAACGGCTTAAATCCAAACGATGCCTCAGATGCCCTCACCTACTCACTCGACAGCAAGGGTTACTACACCAACCTTGAGGTCTACGCCAATTCGCTGGTTGAGGACATCATGAAACAGGGCAATGCTGATGCCGAGAACAAGGTAGATGAATACTATCCTGCATGGAAGAATCCTACAGGTATCTCACAGATCATCACCTCCAATCCCAGTGAAGTAGCCGAAGTAAAGTATTACAGCCTCAACGGCACCCTCCTTTCTGCTCCTCAAAAAGGAATCAACATCCGCAAGATGTTGTTCCAGAACGGAAAGACCGTAGTGGATAAGGTAATAAAGGAATAAAACAAAAACTTCTTATAAAACAAAAGGGCATCCCCTCGTTTGGGAATGCCCTTTTTGTTTTATCTGTTTACACAATCTGTTACTTTACATACTTCTTACCGTTCTTGATAATCAAGCCCTTTGTAGAAGAAGAAACCTCCTGACCAGCGAGGTTGTATGTCTTACCATCATTCTTGGCTGCGGCAGCGTTTACTGAAGAAATGCCAGTGCCAGTACCACCACGTACAACTGTGACCTTTACTACACAAGCACCAGTATTACCACTTCTTCCAAACTTCACGCTAGGCATGTCTTCCGTCAACGTAATTTGCTCCTCTGCAGGATCATCTGCCACAAGTTTACTATTGATAAACTGTTCCGTCGTATGATAAGTTTTTGCCTTTTCACCAACTTCACCAGTGAAGAAAGCAACAGCAGCTTTTTTTGTGTTATCTGAATTATTAAACACACCTGAAACAGTAATTACATCACCCTTTTTAAATCCACCTTCTGTTGTCAACTCAACAAAGTTATCAACAACAAGGTCATTTGCACTAAAGCTTTTTCCTATCTTAATGCAAGGCACCGCATCTTTATTAGTATGAATTTTCACTGTTGCAAACGAAATCTGTTCGTCAACATTATGAAGGGTTATACCTGACTGAGAAGTTGGATAATCAATCAAAGTTGTCTGCGCATTAACACTAGCAGCCAAAGCTACGGCTGCAATAAGAGTAAAGAATTTCTTCATAATCGTTTAATTTTAAGTTTATATATTATTAATTAGTTGTTGAATAACTTTATTTTAGTTTGATTCATTTACCAGTTTATTTCGCTGGCAAATTTAGCAAATCATTTTGAGAATCTCGGAAAAATGTGAACCAAAATGAGCTTAAACTACGAAAACGATTACGTAAATCCAAACGTCGAGTATCAGAATATAAGAGAGTTTTAACTAGCAGACATCAAACGGGCTGAAGAGACAGCAGCCCCTTCAGCCCGTTGCAAAACTATATACTAAAGTACAGTATTTATCCTTCCTTTATCTTCCAATCACTAATTGTCCGCTGATTACTATCGTAATTAACACCAATTTTGAACAAGCGTTTACCATCAGAAGAATATGGAATCAGATATCCCTTTTCATCTATCTGTTTGATTGCTTCTTCGGCAGAACCATCATACTTCAACTCGAAAACAAATACAGCATCAGGCATATACACAACGGCATCAGCCCTGCCTATTGCACTATCCTCCTCTACCCTCATATGGGCGCCCATCAGGTTGAAGATCAGATAGAACACCGTCTGGAAATCCCGTTCGTTCTTATTGCTCAAACGGTTGGAGATGCTGGCAAGATACGCTTTCAATCGAATCATTGCTCCCTCTACATCTCCATCATAAAGCATTTCCAGGAAATCACCTACCAAGCTGTTATTATCCAAAGATATTGGTGAAAGATAGTTAGGTGCAAGACTCTTGAGCATACCTATCTTTACCTCCCTGTTAGGATATTCCAGTGTATAACGATGCAGCATCGGGTTATACTTCTTGATGGTGAGATAACCACTCTGATAGAGCAATGGAAGCGCAGAAGTCATCATTTCCGGCGAAACATCAAAGTCATCCACATCACATGATTTCTTCTCAATATCCATCACATTGACGTGATACTTCTGCAGCGTCTTGATAAGATAAGTCGGCGTACCCGAGCCAAACCAGTAAGGAGCAATATCCCGTGCATTCAGTGCCTTTACCAGGCTGAACGGATTGAATACATCTTCAGATTTCTTACTGAAATGATAGCCGTCGTAGAATCTTGTCAGCTCTGCCAGGCACTCCTCATACGTCATACCCAGGTCTTCTCCCAATGCCTCTATATCCGGTTTCATCTGAGTGGTAAGTTCCTTCTTGCTGATACCGCAGATAGCCGAATACTGGTCGAACATGCTGATATTGTCTAGGTTATTCAGCTCGCTGAAGATGCTGAGCTGCGAGAACTTGGTGATACCCGTAATGAAGGTAAACTCCAGATATGGGTCGAGCTTTTTCAGAGGACTGTAGAAGTTCTGCATGATGCGGCGGAGGGGCTGCAGGTTCTCCTTCTCATGTACCACATCCAGCAATGGGGCATCATATTCATCGATGATGACAACCGCCTTTTCGCCCGTTTGTTCATAAGCACGCTTTACGATACCATCCAGTCTTTCATTAGGATATTTTTCACCTTCTCCCTTACCGTATAGCTTTTCATAGGGCAAAAGCTGTAGATTCAGATAACTGTTCAAGGCATCAGCATCAAAGTGCTTGGCACCGCTCATATCAAAATGAAGCACAGGATGCTTCACCCATTCCTTCTCATAATCAGCTATTGCCAATCCCTTGAAGAGTTCCTTTCTACCCTCGAAATAAGCTTGAAGAGTAGAGGCAAAAAGCGACTTTCCGAATCGTCTTGGACGACTCAGAAAGACATACTTCATACCTTTTTCTCTGAAATCCACGATGTATTTGGTCTTATCTACATAGAGATAACCTTTCTCGCGAATTTCTTCAAAAGTCTGAATTCCTACAGGATATTTATTTACTATTTTTACCATATTCCTACATGCTTTACGTTTTGCGCGGCTAAATTACAAAGAAAATCTGAATTAACCAAAGAAAAAATCAAATAACTTAACTTTCACTTATCAAGAAATGAAAGCACCCTCTATATACCTTACTAAAGTTTAGTAGTTTGTTTTTGCCTGCAAAAATACGACTTAATTCTCATTTGGCAAAGAGAGATAAAAAGGCGGAAATGTACGAAAACGATTGCGTAGCTTTTGAGACAAATTCGCAACAAAAAGTTCTTAAATAGAAATAATAAGTGTAATTTTGCACTTACAATCTTAAAGATAGAAAGAGAAAATAATAAGTATAACAACCTAAAAGGCAAACAAATGAAAAAGAATCTACTCAGATTTGGGCTTCTCAGCCTGCTGCTTGTCTTTGCTTTTATTGCAAAGGCACAAAATGTCACTGCTGTTTGGGACTTTCAGAACAATCTTCCTGAAGGTATCAACACTGCAGCTAACTTTCAAGGTAAGGAGGGCGACCTCGCTTCTACCGTAGAAGGCATCACTATGCACGTAAACGCTACACAAGGTAAGTTGAAGGGCAGAACATCTGATGCACAGTTTAACGCAGGAACCATCCTGCAGATTCCAGTAAAATCAGCAAATGATGTTGTAACCGTAACAAGTTACCCAAACTACCACAACCTCACCGTAGGCGGAAAGGCTGCTACTGAAGACGTAACAGAATACAACGCAACATCAGCCGAAGTGGCTAAGGGATATGTAGAAGTTGTTGCTACAGGCGGCTGCTACCTCTATCAGGTTAAGGTGGTACACGTAAGCGCCATCCAGGAGAAGGCACTCTACACTACCGACTTCACCAACTGGGAAAAAATTGACAACACAAAAGCTACGGGCGTAGTGGTAAATCTCAAAACCCTTTACAGCAAGGAGGCATTTACCTTTACATTCAATGGAGTGGGTGTTGACCCTCAGGGAAATCAGGCTAAGTTCTCCGACCGTACAGGATATATGATTACTGCTAAGTATACAAACCAATACAAGGATGCAGAACCAAGCGCAGTAACCTCTCCATTGTCTAGCATCACAAAGATTATGCTCCATCAGGCAGCTACAGGTGGCACACGAGGTATCAAAGTATCTGTAAAGGGCGACGGCGATGCTGACTGGGTAACCATCCACAATGTATCAATTGTAACCGCAAGCGGTGAAGATCTGACACTCGACGTAAACCGCACCAACTGCCAGATCAAGTTCGAAAACTTCGCCCTCAACCAGAACGCTTACGTTACCGACCTCGCCATCTACGGAAATGTAGATATGAGCAAGACTCCAATGCTCGGCGCTTTCAGCCTCAACGGCACCAAGTATTCAGCCGTTGACATCTTCAATGAAGACGCATCAGGCAAGCAGCTCGCTACCCTCCTCGTTTCAAAGAAGGCAAACCTCATCAGCGAGACCAATCCGCTGAAAGATCTCGTTGCTGCAAACGGAACCATCAAGAGCACAACATACACTACCACCGGCGAAGGTGCAGACCAGAAGACTGTGGTAACCATCGTTGTAGAATCTAAGGGAGATGAAGTAACTTACGAGCTCACCGTAGGTTTCAAGCCAGACTTCACCCTCACCTATTATAATATAGACGGCACAACAGTGCTCGGAACCCAGAAGGTGGAGCAGGATGCAAACATCGAAAAATTTGCAGAAGGCATGGAAGAAAAGGTAACCGTAGCCGAAGGTAAGAAATTCCGTGGCTGGGCCAGCAACCAGAAGAAAGACAGCAAGAAGTTCACTACCTCTTCTGTTATCACAGCAGATGCTCAGCTCTATGCACTCGTTACAGATATTGAGACCGTAAACGGAACAGCCCGTTACGACTACGACTTCCAGAAGGAAGGTTTCGACATCAACGACCACGAGGCTATCTCAGTAGAAGGCAACGGCAAGTGGCATGATACCACACACGGCTGGAGTTTCGAAGCTACCGACAAGCTCAAGGTTAAGATGGGCGGCAAGGGTTACATCAAGATGAATCTCTGCCAGTATTCTAAGTCAGGCAAGATTACCCTCCTCGACCCTCAGGGAAATGAAGTAAGCTCTATTGATGCAAAGGCAACAAAGGACGGCAACCTCGGCATTCTCCAGAACGGATCTACCGAGAGCGGTGAGTATACCATCACCTTCGATGCTGATACTTACATCCACAACCTCAGCATCGTAAACCTGACAACTCCTGCTTACACACAGAACGGCAACTGGATGGAGGTTAAGGCTGGCGATGCACAGAGCTTCATCACAGCCCTCGAAATTGCAAACGGCAACAATGCAGCAGCCAACGCTGCCCGTACATACATCTTCTTGCCTAACGGCACATACGACCTCGGCGACAAGTGTCTTACCACTATCAGCGGTAGCAACATCTCTATCATCGGCGAGAGCATGGACAACACCATCATCGTCAACAAGCCAGAGGTAGAAGGTATCGGCGTAACTGCAACATTGTATAACACAAGTACAGGTCTCTACATGCAGGATCTCACACTGAAGAATGCATATCCATTCAACAACAGTACCGGTCGTGCAGTCTGCCTCCAAGACAAGGGTACACAGACCATCTGCAAGAATGTGAAGATGCTTTCTTATCAGGACACTTACTACAGCAACAATAATAATGGTCAGTACTACTTCGAAGGTTCAGATATCCACGGAATCGTAGACTTCATCTGCGGCGGTGGTGATGCATTCTTCAACAAGTGTACACTCACATTGGAACCAGGTAAAGGTTCATACATTACTGCCCCTTATACAGACGGCACCAAGTATGGTTACGTATTCGACGGCTGCAAGATTGTAGGTTCAGCTACAGACAGCTTTACTTTCGGTCGCTCTTGGGGCGGTACAGCCAACTGTGCTTTCCTCAACACCATTCTCGACAAGAATGCAGCAGCCAAGATTGCTTCTACCCGCTGGTCAACAGGTGGTATGAACGTAGTTGCCAAGAACTTCTTCGAGTACAACACACTTGATGAGGACGGTAAGGTGATTTCTCCAGCCGAGAACATCGTGAAGTTTACCAAGGATAAGGAAGTAAGCGAGTACAACACCATCATCACAGCAGAGAAAGCAGCCGAGTTCAGCCTCGACAAGGTATTTACCAACTGGAAGCCTGCCGACCTCGCTTCTCAGACCACAGCGACAGCGGCTACATTGAGCAACGACAAGCTTTCATGGACCGGTGATGCCCAGATGTATCTCGTAGCAAAAGACGGCAAGTTCTTTGCCCTGACCACAGAGAAGTCAGTAAACCTCAACGGCGAGAAGGGTTCATTCACCGTACGTGCAGCCAACCAGATGGGTGGTTTCGGTGCAACAGCCAATTCAGTAAGCACCGGTATCCGCAACATCGCCTCAGCTACAGATGCAGCAGTCATCAAGACCGCCATCTATGCAGCCGACGGCACCCAGCTCTCAAATCTTCAGAAGGGGATCAACATCATTGTGAAGACCCTGGCAGATGGCAGCAAGAAGACAAGCAAGGTCATCGTAAAGTAAAGAAGCTGAGACCATAAGTAATTAGATTGACAGATAACATTCGGAGTGCAATATCCCCATCTTCTTTTAGAAGGGTGCCGGATATTGCACTTTTTTTGTTCCCTCAGCTTCTGAAACAGCAGAAACGGGAACTGAGAAAACAGACCGTCGAAATGTAAAAAACAGAGTATTTACGCAAAAATCTGTAAACGTTTACGTAATTTTTTACCCCAAACATACCTAGATTCTCATATTTTTTATCTAATTTTGCAGCAAGAAAACCGGGACTTAGCTAACGCTACGCATTCAGGTTGCCCTCCTCGGAGCCTTCGGGAGCCAAGAGGAACTGCCATGATAAAGCAACTGCTCAGGACTGGGATTCTACTTAAAAACATTTCAAAAACATTAGAAAATTAGTAATTTAGAATAAGTTTTATCTAAACCTAAAGTGTATGTCTGGTAATTTTAGAAAAAAGAAAATTGCTTTGGCGGGCGCACTGATGTTCGTAGTAACAAGTGTATCTGCACAAACAGTAAAAGGCGTTGTTACTGACAATACGGGCGAGCCAATCATCGGCGCATCTGTCATGGAGGTAGGTGTAGCTGGCAATGGTGGCGTGACCGACATTGACGGTAACTTCACAGTAAACTTAAAAGGCAAGAGCAAGAAACTGAAGATTTCATACATTGGTATGAAAGCTAAGGAAGTAAGCGTTGCAGGTAAAGAATCAATCGATGTAAAGCTTGAGGATGACAACACCACCCTCAACGATGTCGTAGTAATCGGTTATGGTACGATGAAGAAGAAGGACCTTACCGGTTCTGTGGCTTCTGTATCAGCAAAGGATATTGCCAATGTGCCAGTATCAAGTGCTGCACAGGCTATCCAGGGTAAAATGGCCGGTGTCTCTGTTATGCAGACAGAAGGTTCACCTGATGCTGATGTAAAAATCCGTGTGCGTGGTGGTGGTTCTCTTTCTCAGGACAACTCTCCTCTCTACATCGTTGATGGTTTCCCAGTAAATTCTATCAGCGATATTGCTCCTAGCGACATCGAGACTATCGACGTATTGAAGGATGCCTCTTCTACTGCCATCTATGGTGCCCGTGGTGCCAATGGTGTTATCATCGTTACTACCAAGAGTGGTAAGGAAGGTAAGGTTCAAGTTAACTTTGGTGCATCTGTAGGTGTAAGAAAACTCATCAAGGAAGTTGCTGTTCTTAACCCATACGAGTATGCTAAATACCAGTATGAGTTGGGTGAGACTTCAGCTTATGGAAGTTATGACGACCTCGACATCTGGAAATCTGTAAAGGGCAACGATTTTCAGGACGACCTCTTTGGACGTACTGGTTTGCAGCAGATTTACAATGTAGGTATCAGTGGAGGTTCTAAGGATACCAAATTCAACGTCAGCTATGCCCGCACCAACGACAAGAGCATCATGATGGGGTCTGATTATAGCAAGGATAATATCAATGCTAAGTTGAATTCTAAGCTCAACAAATGGTTTACCCTTGACTTCAATGCCCGTTTGAGCTATCAGAAGGTGAATGGTCTCGGTTCTGGTGCAGACACCAACGAGAGCAACGCTGCTAATTCTATCGTTGCACGTACTGTCATTTTCCGCCCAATCGATCCAATCACAGCAGGTCTTGAAGATGATGACGATTCAAGTTCTAGCTATGAGGCTAGTCCATATGAGCGTATGCTTGATACTTACAAGCAGCAGCGCACATTCCGTCAGAACTACAACCTCGGTTTGAACTGGAAGCCTTGGAAACATGTTACCTTCCGCTCTGAGTTTGGTTATGGCTGGACCTTCGCCAAAACCGAGCAGGCATGGGGTACAAAGGCAAGCCGTAACTCTAAGTTCGGTTATGCAGGTATGCCTCAGACAGAGATTGACCGCAAGGACAACAAGAACTGGCGTAACGCCAACACCTTCACTTACGACAACAAGGGTATCTTCTTTAAGAAAGATAAGGTGAACTTTCTCTTGGGTCAGGAGTGGTCTAGCTCACAGGATGAGACATATACATCTACAACTGTAGCTTTCCCAACCTCATTCGATCTTAAGGAAGCACTTGCTAACCAGAACTCTGGTACAGCATTGGCAAACTCAAATAATATAGCAAGAAAAGACAACATGTTCTCTTTCTTCGGTCGTTTAAACTATACCATCAACGAAAAGTATCTCTTTACAGCTACACTTCGTGCCGATGCATCATCTAAGTTTGCCAAGGGCAACCGTTGGGGTTACTTCCCATCAGCAGCTTTCGCTTGGCGAATGAGCGATGAGAAGTTCATGAAGAATACTCAAGACTGGTTGTCAAACCTGAAGCTTCGTCTCTCATATGGTACAGCTGGTAACAACCGTATCAGCTCTGGTCTTATCGACCCAACATATGCATTGGGAACAGCTACAGACAAGATTCCATACTTCGGAGAGTTGTCTTCTACCATTCTCGATATGAGCAAGCTTTACAACCCTGATTTGAAATGGGAAACTACCGTTACCCGTGACTTCGGTATCGACTATGGTTTCTTTAACGGCAAGATTAATGGTACTATCGATTTGTACTGGAACACTACCAAGGACTTGTTGATGCAGGTACCTATCACATCCGTTTCAGGCTACAACTACCAGTATCAGAACTTTGGTCAGACTTCAAACAAGGGTTTTGAGTTCGCTGTTAATTATAATGCAATTGAGAAGAAGAACTTCACTTTGACTGTGAATGCCAACATCTCTTACAACCGCAACCACATCGACAAGCTGAACACCACATCTGAGTATCAGAACTACAAGTGGGCCGGTTCAACATTCAATGATGGAGAAAACTTCAAGGTTGTAGAAGGCGGCCGCTTGGGTGAAATATATGGCTACAAGTATAATGGTTTCTATACAGCATACGATGAGACAACAAATCCAAATGGTGAACTTATCTGGAATGGTAAGCAGTGGGCTTTGCGTGATGGCATTAAGGACAACAGCTATAAGACCATCGGCGGCAAATTGATACCAGGTGCTATCAAACTCGAAACAGATGAGGATGGCAATGCCGTTAAGAAGCGCCTTGGCAATACAGTAGCTCCATGGCAGGGTGGTTTTGGTATTAATGCAACCTTCCACGGTTTTGACGCATCTGTATTCTGCAACTACTCATTCGGTAATAAGATTGTGAATGGTACTAAGTTGGCTTCTTGCTTCAACTGGGGTTCTCGTAAGGGTTACAACCTGAACAACGACTTTACTGGCCGTTATACAGGTCTTGATCTCAACACAGGTATCAACATTGCAACCAACCCAGGATCAGATGATGCTATTGCAGCATATGGTACACAGGAAGCTGCGATTACTCGCCTCAACGAGATGAATCAGGGTGCAAATACCTGGAATCCAGCAGTAGTTGGAACCATGTCATTGATGGATTACGCTGTAGAGGACGCTTCATTCCTCCGCATCCAGAACGTAACACTTGGCTATACCCTTCCTAAGGCCCTGGTCAACAAGTTGTACTTGAGCAATGTGCGTTTCTACGTTACAGGTTACAACTTGCTTACCATTACAAGTTACTCTGGTTCTGACCCAGAAACTGACGTAAGCAGCAAGAAGAACCCAATGTGCCCAGGCATCGATTATGCAGCTTATCCAAAGAGCCGCCTCTTCGTATTCGGTGTCAACGTTTCATTCTAATCGCAAGGAGGATATAAACAATGAAAACAAATATTATCAAATCAATATTGATGGGCGGTCTTATCATCGGAGCTACTTCATGTAATGACTTCCTCGACCAGACCTCTCCATCAGAGCACGACAGAACAGATGTGTTCGACTCACCTTATTATACAGGTCTCGCCCTGAATAAGGTATATGGTCAGTTGACTGAAGATGCAGCATACGCCCAGGTGATGGCTTTCACTGTAACAGCAAATAGTGACTGCGAAATCATTGATGGTATAGATGCCAGCGCTTCTACCCAGACCTCAAGTGAGCGCGGTGTTATGAACTATAATGCTGTAGCAGGTGGATGGTCAAAGATTACTGACGCATGGGACATGATGTATCAGATCATTGAAAACTGCAACAACATCGTCTATGGTGTAGACCATGGTAAGTATGCAGAAGCAAAGGGTTCTGATGCAACAAGCATGAAACAGTACAAGGCAGAAGCTCTTGTTATTCGCGCCATGTGTTACTATGACCTGGTTAAAAACTTCGGTGATGTTCCTTTCAAGACAGATCGTACAGACCCAAGTTTGAACAATGCATTCATTGGCAAGACAGACCGTGACGTCATCATGGAGAGTCTGATAACAGACCTTCAGAACGCAGCCGAAATCTTACCATGGGCAGGTACTCATGGTTATACCACAGAGCACGTAACTAAGGGTTATGCTCATGCTCTCTGCGCACAGATTGCCATGCAGCGTGCAGGCTGGGCTATCCGTGAGACTGCAAAAGAGGGTTACGAGACCGCAGCTGAAAACAGCGATCCAACCTACCCTACACAGCGTCCTGCTGCGGCTGACCGTACCAAGTTCTACAAGATTGCCCTGCAGAATCTCAATGAAGTTATCAACAGCGGCGTTCACAAATTGAACCCAAGCTTTGAAAACGAATGGTATCTTGTAAACCAGCGCAAACTGGATACTCAGTATCAGGAAAACCTCTTCGAAATTCCTATGGGATTGAACAAGAGTGGTGAGCGTGGTTATACTGTAGGTGTACGCGTTGAAGCAAAGACCAACAAATATGGTCCTAAGGGTAACTCATCTGGTAAGATCAAGACTACCGCTCCTTTGTTCTGGTCATTCGACAAGAAGGATACCCGCCGCGATATCACATGTGTACCTTATCAGATCAAGAACAACGGTGGTTTGACCAAGGAAACATTTGACAGCAACAAACCATTCGAGTTGTATATCGGTAAATGGGATGTTCGTAAGATGGCTGAGGACTGGCGCGATGCAGCTTGTGCTAGTACAGAAAAGGTACCTACCGGTATCAACGAAATCAAGATGCGCTATTCTCAGGTATTGCTTAACTATGCAGAGTGTATTAACGAGTTGAATGGCGGACCAGATGACGCTACAGGCGGAGCTGGTTTGACTGCACGTCAGGCATTGGCTCAGGTTCATACCCGTGCATTTGCAGAGAATGCTAAGTCTGCTGCTCAGGATTATGTCAACAACTTGCCAACAGACAAAGAAGGATTCTTCAATGCCATCGTTGATGAGAATGCATGGGAATTCACAGGTGAAGGTGTCCGCAAGTTCGACTTGGAGCGTTGGAATATCCTGAGTTCCAAGATTGACGAGTTCAAGGCAAAGTATCAGGAAGAAATCAATGAATATCCTGACAAGTTGTACTATAAGGAAATCAAAGATGAAGAAGGTAACATCAGCATTGACATGAATACTGTATGCTGGTATGCTGCTCCATCAAGCACTAGCGGCTACAAGAGCGCAAACTGGTGGGGAGCAGGCAATGAGAACAAGAAGCAGGAGAACCTCTTGAAGAAGTTGCCATATATCAGTGCAGGTCTTAACACTACTGTCAAGAACCGCTATTTGTTACCTATCGCAACATCTACTATTGCTGACTCTCGCAATATGATTCAAAACTCTTATGGTTTCTAAACATAAAAGACTAGAAAGATGAAACTCAATAAAATAACAAACATAGCACTTTCAGGAGCATTCATGCTCCTGGGTGCAGTTTCTATCAGTTCTTGCGCTGACCAGAACGATTGGGATGTAGACTCATCATTTGACCGTCTGTTCCATACAACAAGTCTAAGCGTAAGCCCTGACGAGAACTCTGCCGAAATTACATTCGACAAAACGCCTAATACTACCAGTTATCAGGTAGAATACAGTACAGAAGAGCTCAATGACGAAATGGAGTTGGGTACAGCTGCAAACAGTAAGACTGCAACCCTGACTACCACACCAGCTACTATTGATGGTTTGGAAGCAGAAACTACTTACTATCTGCGCCTTCGCAGTATGAATGATGAGGGTAAGACTTCAAAGTGGGTATATCTCGAAGATAAGAGCTTTACAACAAAGGCTGAGCAGATTATCTCTAAAGTTACTCCTAAAGCCAAAAGTGCATTAGTAGAATTCGGCGATAATAAAGACCTCAGCAATGTAACCCGCATCGCATGGTATCATGTAAGTAATGGAGAGGAAGCTGAAGAAGGTTCTGTTGATGTAAATGGTGCAGATTTAGCTACAGAAAAATCTTACAATATCAAAGGTTTAAAGGCTAACTACAGCTACACTGTAAGAGTTTTTGCCGGTGATAAGAAACGTGGCGAATTAAAGTTCCGCACTACAGAGGAGTTGCCAGAGAATTACGAATATCTCAACTGGGATGCAAACACTACCATCGCTGACCTCCTGTCAAGTGCAACACAGAGCGACGTTTTCATTATCTTCCCACAGGGTGCTAAGATTGACGAAGGTTCAACAACAGTTCCTTCAAACATCAAGAACATCTACTTCTGGGGTGCTGAAGGAAACAACAAGCCTGAGTGGACAGTAAAAGTTGTAAAACTGGAAGGTGACAAGGGTATTGTTAAGTTCAAGAACATAAGTTTGAAGAACGCAGGAACAGATAACGATTACGTTATCACACCAGATGCAGAAGCAGGCAATATCGGTTCTATCGAATTGGAAAAATGTAATATCAGCAATACACGTGGCGTTGTCAGATTCAATGGTTATACCAAGCAGACAGATGCAGTTAACATCAATGATTGCGTTATCAACAACATTGGTAGCTTTGGTATTGTAAACTCTAAGATTACAAATGACAACTGCGTCAAGAGTATCAAGATAACTAATTCTACAATTGCAAATGTAGAAGCAGATGGATGTATTGTAAATGCGCAGCAAAATGATATTGCCATGACATTCACCAACTGTACATTCTGGAACTGCGGTATAGCAGGCAAGAATTTCATTAACCTGAATTCAAAGAACCCTGTACCAGTATTCGAGTCATGTCTCTTGGGTTGGGATTCTGCTATTGCAATGAAGGCTGTATCTACCAAGAAGGTAACATGTACAAATACTTACTTTACAAGCGAATGTACATGGAGCAATGGTAAGATTGGTGATGCTATCGGTGCCAAGGGTACAGAAGTATTTACTAACCCTGCAAAGAATGAGTTCTACCTCCAGGATGCCTATGTAGACAAGTATGGCACAGCAGGTGACCCACGTTGGATTAAATAAATTCAATCAAACTATATTTTAAGAAAGTGCAATGCCCCCATCGGGCGTTGCACTTTTTTTTATTATCTCCCTCTCCCCCACCACTCACAAAAACTTTTTTTGTTAATTTCTTGGAAGTTACGAAAGAAAAGCGTATCTTTGCAGCGAGAGTACATAAGGAAGAGTGTACTACGTTTTTAGATTGTTGGATTTTATAACTTCAATCAAACTATATTTAAAAGAAGTGCAACGCCCAGTGTGGGCATTGCACTTTTTAATTCTGTTCAATCATGACACTATGTTAAATAGTATTGAACAAAAAGTTCGTTCGTTTAAGTTTTGTTCATTATCTTTGCAGTGTTCAATAGAATTGAACATAACTGATATATTGAACAAATAATAAAAATAATGGCAAACAATAATAAAACTGAACTTTCGCAAATTTTGCTCCACACGCCCTGAAGGGGCAGAAGCTCCTAGCCCGTTCTTGAACCACATGCGAAAGTTCAGAATGTAAAAAAACGCAAGCCCGCTAGGCGTAAAAAGAACGCCTGGCGGGCTTGCGTTTATGGTTGTACAACTAAATGGGTTATGGTTGTACAACTAAATGGGTTATGGTCGTACAACTAAATAGGTTATGGTTGTACAACTAAAAGGGTTATAGTCGTACGACTAAAGGGTGTATGGTCGTACAACTATAGGGTGTATGGTTGTACGACTATAAAGGTTGTAGTTGTACGATTAAAAGGTGTTGTCACTAGGCTCGGCAGACCTGCTGACTGCAGTCGGCAGAGCTGCTGACTAGGCTCAGCAGAGCTGCCGAGCCTAGTGGCAACCTTCGAGAAGCTGTCTCCTTCAACCTAAGAAACTATCTCTTTAAACTAAAAGAGACGTCTCCTTGAACCCAAAGAGACGTTTCATTCAGCCAACTCAGCCGCTACATTCTATCAAATAAAGTGCCTCATTCGAGCTACGAATACACCTCTTCAAGCCAACGAAGTCGAATCTTCAAGCCAACGAAGTCGAATCTTCAAGCCAACGCAGTCATATCTTCGAGCCAGCGCAGCCATATCTTCGAGCCAGCGCAGTCATATCTTCGAGCCAGCAGAAACCTCTGACTTTTTTATAAAACCACGGCTAAAAACCTCTGACTTTTTTACGATTTGACATCAAAAAACCTCTGACTTTTTAAAAATAACTGATTAGTCAATCCTCTTTATGCTATTTCTAACTTGTTTTCTTGTGGTGAAAGACTTCTGTAGAAGTTTTTCTTCAATTTTGTTGTCACATCTACCACGCGTGTTATAACTATCTGATTATGAACGAATAACGGGTGACAATAAGCGGTATTTTTATTGTCACTTATTGTCACCTATTACCACGCCCCATGGTAAGCGGGTCCGCTTACCATGGGCTGCTGAAATTACGTCACGACGTAGCATTTGCTGCGTCCCGACGTAATAACCGGTGCGTCGCGACGCAGCAACAGATACGTCGTGATGTAATTTCTGCTAACTCCTGCCCCATCAAGTAAGCCTCATCTGAACTTCAAAAAAGCCTCAGTAAACGTTACGTAGGGCTCACTTACCCGCCTGAATCAATACGACGAAAAGACAATATTGTAGAAACAACACTTCCGAAAACGTTTACGTTAGATTTTTCATTAATTTTATTCGCCATTAAATAATTTTTGTTACTTTTGTAGCAGAAATCTAAAGATTATAATAAAAAATCTAAGATTCCTTATGATCTATTGAGAATTAAACACGACAACAACTAATCGCTAGTAAGTTCAATTAGACCAAAACTTAACAAGATATAATAATAACCTACAAAACAAACATCGTTATGTATCAACAACTGAAACGTGCCAGCATGGCACTGACCTTGAGTTCGGTTTGTTTCCTCGCCTTTGCGCAGAAAACAATCCAAGGTACCGTTAAGGATGCTAATGGCGAGCCAATGATTGGTGTAACCATTACTGACCAGAATGGTAAGGCTGGTGGTATCACCGACCTTGACGGTAAGTTTACCATCCAGAACGCTGACCCTAATGCGGTCTTGACTTTCAGCTACATTGGCTGCAAGCCTAAGAAAATTAAAGTGGGGGGGCAAAGATCATGGAACATTGTTCTTGAAGATGACAATGCAGCCCTTGACGAGGTCGTTGTCGTTGGTTATGGTACTATGCGTAAACGCGACGTAACCGGTTCTATCGCATCTGTTAACTCAGAAAAGATAGCCGCTCGTGGTACTACCAATCTTGCAGAGTCTCTGCAGGGTTCTGTTCCTGGTGTCAACATCACCCAGTCTGGTAGCCGCGCAGGTGCAGGCTTCAATATTCAGGTTCGTGGACAGGCTTCTATCAACAAGCAGGCACAGCCATTGTATGTTATCGATGGTGTAGTTTGCGACAACATGGACTTCCTCAATCCTGATGATATCGACCGCATCGACGTATTGAAAGATGCATCTTCTACAGCTATCTATGGTTCCCGCGCTTCTGCCGGTGTCATTATGATTACCACCAAGGGCAGCAAGGGTGCAGACAAGGCACAGAAGGCAACCATCTCTTATGATGGATATTATGGTATCAAGAAGGTGGCACGCATGCCGGAATTTATGGATGCCAACGAGTTTATGGATTACCGCTTCCAAAGATATACCTTACTCGACGGAAAGAGCTACGATGGCTCAAGCCGCAAGGGTGTTGATGCAGAAGGACATCCACATTATATCATCAAGGATACCGACTTGAATTCAGCCTTCCTTGCCCGCAAGGGAGCAACCAGCTATAAAGATTCCAAACTTTATGAACTGATGATGGATCCAAGCTTCGACGGTTACGACTGGAAAAAGCAAGTAACCCGTACAGCCGCCCAGCAGAACCACTTTATCAGTGCTGCCGGTGCTACTGACAAGGTCAACTACCGTGTAGGTATGGGTTATCAGGGAGAAGAGAACGTATTCAAGGGCAACGACTACGAGCGTTTCAACTTCAAGGGATCTATGGATGCCAAGCTCTCCAAGATTTTTGAAGCAGGTTTCTCTGCCAACATGTCAATGAGCCGCACCCAGGATGTATGTACCGATGCCACTTATTCTCCATACGTGAATGCATTCTATTTCAACCCATTCGTATCTCCTACAGATGCAGATGGCAACCTGATTCCTAATCCGGGAGCAAAGGCTGCCTTTGAATCTGACGCACAGTTTACATCTACATACAACCCACTCATCGATTTGAATGACGGTAACTATACCAATGAGACCAAAAAGTACCGACTGATGGGTAACTTCTACCTGCGTGCCAACATCATCAAGGGATTGAAGTTTACAACCACCTTCTCTCCTAACTACTCTCACAAGCGCCAGGGCATCTTCTATGCAACAGGTATCAAAGAGGGTAATGATGTAGGTTCTACTTACTACCAGAAAAACAAGACCAACTTCGGTTCTGTAGCCAATACTACCCGTGTTGATTGGACTTGGGACAACCAGTTTGACTACAACCGCACATTTGGCGACCACACCATTGGTGCCATGGCATTGTTCTCACTCTACAAGAGCAACACAGAATACCAGTATGAAGAGGGCAAGGGTATTGCCAGCGACCACACGACATTCCACAATCTGGGAACAGCCAGCGGCGACAAGGTACTCTCAAGCGACTATACAGAGTCATCACTGGAGTCATTCGCTTTTCGTGCCAACTATTCCTACAAGGGTCGCTACATGGCTACAGCTACACTCCGTACCGATGGTAGTTCCCGTTTCGCAGACGGCAACCGTTGGGGCTGGTTCCCTTCTGTAGCTGCTGCATGGCGTTTCTCGGATGAAGCATGGATGAAGCAGTTCAGCAACTGGTTGGACAATGCAAAACTCCGTCTTTCATACGGTGTTACCGGTAACAACAATGTGGGTGACTATGTAACTATCGCTTCAGCTACAGGTCCAACATATGTAACTATTGACGGCAAAGAGGTACAGGGTTATCATCCTAACGGATTGATAAATACAGAACTCATCTGGGAGAAAGTAAAGGAGTTTGACCTCGGTCTCGACTTGAGTTTCCTGAAGAACCGCATCAATGTAACAGCCGACTTCTATAACCGTCTTTCTGATGGTCAGATTATGTCTCGTTCTGTGCCAATCGAAACCGGTGAGAAGACTTCAACCTTCAATGTAGGTTCTGTCCAGAACAGAGGTATTGAACTCGGTTTGAACTTTAACATCATCAACAAGAAAGACTTCTCCTGGAGTGCGAACGTAAACTTCGCCCGCAACTGGAACAAGATTAAGGAGTTGAGTAATGGTAAGGTTGATGAGGTAGCCAACAACTGGTTTATCGGTGAGCCTCTGAACGTACTCCGTGACTATACCCATACAGATGTCATCACCGACAAGGGTGTAACCATGCACACCATGAATGGTGACAAGCACTATACCTTGAAGGAATTTTACGAGAAGTATGGCACTAAGTATAAGTGGTATGAAGGTCAGGTAGCCGTTAACGATTGGAACGATGACGGTAAGATTGACGACAACGATAAGCAGATTTATGGTTGCACCGATCCACGTTGGACCGGCAGTTTCTCTACCAATGTTTACTTCAAGGGCTTCGACTTCTCTATCATGTTCTATACCAAGAGCGGATTCTGGTCACGCAGCTACTTCCACGAGAAGTATATGAAATATAGCGACCGTGGTAATGCCCATATGCAGCTGGATTACTACATACCAAAGGGAGCGCCAATCATCGATCATGCAACAGGTGACATTACAACCGCCACAGAGACCCACTACGGAAAGTATCCTTATCCAAACAACAGCGATACATCTATGGGTGGTTACTTCGGCGACAAGGGTTCAGCCAAGGGAGAAGGCTTCCAGTATCAGAAGACCTCTTTCACCAAGGTTAAGAACATCACCCTGGGTTACACCTTGCCAAAGAACGTAGTGAGCAAGGCAGGTATCAGAAATCTCCGTGTTTATGTAAACGTTCTGAACCCATTCTGCTTCACCAACTATAAGGGCTTCGACCCTGAGTGGGCATCAGAGAATCTGCAGAATGGCGGTCCATCATCTGTAACCTATCAGTTTGGTGTAAATCTTAAGTTCTAATCTCATTAAATGAAGTAAACAATTATGAAAAAGATATTATATAGCGTAGCATTGGCGGCGTGCTGCATGGGAACCATGACAAGTTGCAGCGACTTCCTGGATGCTAGCAACAAGTCGAATGTAACTGATAAACAGACATTTGCTACAAAAGAAGGCTTCAATAGCCTCGTCAATGATGCTTATCAGCATCTGCAAAACGTTTATGCAGCTCCTCTGTTCACAAGCTGTTTTTCAGCAGGTACAGATATGTATGCCGATGCCCGTAACAAGATGAACGAGCCTTTGAACACTTACGAGACTCTGACTCCAGAAAATACGGACATCAAGAATCTCTATACTTACCTCTATGCAGGTATCCGTGCAGCCAACTCTGTGTCATATTATGCACAGACAGCACAAGTAGATGAAAAAACGAAAGGTCAGCTAGTAGGCGAAGCCCGTGTATTGGCAGCCTACGAGTATTATCTCCTGGTAAACAACTTCGGTGGAGTACCTATCATGAAGGGGTTCCTTACCACAGCAGGCACAGGATATCCTAAGTCTTCTGCTGAAGATGTATACGCCTATATTATTAGCGAACTCGAAGATGTTATCAGCAAGAATGTGCTCCAGGCTTCTACAGCTACCAAGGGTGGCGGCAGAATCAGCCAGGAAACAGCCAAGGCTATCCTTGCCAAGACCTACCTTTCTGCTGCATGGGACCTCAACAAGCAGGATTACTTCTCTAGGGCTGCTGCTCTTGCCGATGAGGTAATTGCAGGCAGAAGACTGACTACCCCATATGCCAAACTCTGGAAGGCAGACGGATCGGGCGATGACAACGAAGAGTTCCTTTGGGATGTGGAGTATGATTTGGCTACAGCCAACAACACCACATCAGGCGGTACAGAATGGAGCGGTTACTACTGCAACTATCTGGGTGGAAACGAAGATAATATCAAGGCTACAACCTCCAGCTATGTGCCTACCCTCTATGCCTTGCATTGTTTCAAGAAGGGAGACCAGCGTTACGACGCTACCTTTATGAAGGAGTTGCCGGATATTAACAAGGGAAATGCTGCAGGAACCGGTTACTGGACCTGGTATAAGAATGGTGAGAGTCTGGTAGGTAAGCCAGTAACCCGTTACTATTCTGCATGGTATGAAACAGATGCCGACTTCGAAGCATGGAAGGCAAAAGATCCTGCTAACAGAGCAAAAACCTATCGCATTCCGATGGATTCACAGAGCAAGGAAGCACAGAACATGGACGGCAGAGATATGGAATATTACGACAACCAGCAGCTGGTATATGGTTGCAGTCCTTGCAAGAAGTTTGACGACAGCAAGACTGCTACTACAGAGAAAAATACCTGCTATCGCGACATCCATATCATCACTTTGCCAGAGATGTATCTCGTAGCAGCCGAGGCTTATCTGAAGGCTGGCGACAACCCTAAGGCATTGGCACGACTCAATGAGGTTCACCAACGCGCTGGTCTCCCTGCACTTACAGGAACAGTTACTATCGACAACATCCTTGATGAGAATGCCTGCGAGAACTTCGGTAATGAGGCTCGTTGGATGGATCTTCGCAGAACCCAGACTCTAGTAGATCGTTGCACCAAGTATAACCATGAGATGGGAGACAAGGCTGCCCAATATATCGGCAAGAAGCTTCTTCGCCCTATCCCACAGGCAGCAATTGATGCCAACGATAATTTGTCATTAGCTGACCAGAATCCTGGTTACTAATCAAAGTCATTATGTTGATAACAAAACCTATCAGGACATACGTTAATCATTAGGTTTAAGACCGTATCCTAGGGAGATGTTTCCCGACGGATGCGGTCTTTCTTTTTGTTCTATAGGCAAGGTATACGTAATCGTTTTCGTAGTTTTTCGCTCACTATCTGCATGCGGTAAGCAAAAATGTCGTAACTTTGCACAAAATCTTATAGAAAAAGAAAATAATAAAATAAATAAACCTAAGAAGAAATGAAGAAATCAATCATTAAGACAGTCGTGCTGGCAGCACTCATGGCTCTGCCTATGTTCGCTAAAGCACAAACTTTCGCTGGCATCACAGCCGAGCAGAATGCACAGAACACTCCTGAAGGATGGACTGCTGTTGCCCTGCCACAGTTGCCTGCCATCACTTCGGCAAACACATTCAACATCAAGGATTATGGTGCTTCTACATCTGCTACAGATAACACCAAGGCTATCCAAAAAGCACTTGATGCTGTGCCTTCTACCGGTGGTATGGTCGTGATCCCTGCCGGTACATGGATGTTTGGTAGTACAGACCAGATGACAAGCACTACCGAGGTACTCAGCATCAAGTCAAAGACTGTGCTCCACCTTTGCAAAGGTGCTACATTGAAACTCGTGGAATATGGTAAGGCACCTAACAACAAGAATAAGAATAAGATTGTCTTCATCGGCGGAAAGAACAAGGGCAAGAACGTTACCGACATTGTTATCGAGGGTGAAGGTGAAACTTCAGTCATCGACGGTCAGGGTGCACGCTGGTGGCTCGCAAGAGAGAATGGTGAAACCTTCAATCCTGGTGCAATGATCCGCTTCGAGCAGGGCAAGCGCTTCCTGCTCCGCAACCTCAAGATCCAGAATACTCCGGGTGTAAACATCACCATCAGCAACAGCGGTAAGGCTAGCCATGCTACCATCCATGATCTGATTATCAGCGAACCTTCATCTGAAGCTGGCAAAGGAAAGGCATCGCATAACACCGATGGAATCTCTATCTGGGGTCCATACGTTAATATCTACAACTGTAACATCAGCAACGGCGATGACAATATCGTTTGCGACAACGATGCACAATATATCCATGTATGGAACTGCTACTTCGGAACTGGACATGGTGCTTCTATCGGCAGCTTCACCAACAACATCAAGCATGTATGGTTCGATAACATCACCATGAACGGTACAACTGCGGGCATCCGCATGAAGACAGGTCAAGATGTAGATAAAACAACCAACAAGGTAACTCTGTGCGGCGGTGGCGAGGAGGACTGGAAGTTCACCAACTTCACCATGACCAAGGTTAAGAACCCATTCTCTATCGACTGCTACTACGACAAGAACTACAACAGCGATCCTGCCGTAGACAAGGCAAATGCCAGAGCTCTTGATAGTACTACCCCTACCTACAACGGCATTCTTCTCCAGAACGTGAAGACAACAGATGTTTGCGAAGGTAACGCAATCTTCCTGATTGGCCGCCCTGAGAGCCACATCAAGAACGTGACTCTCGACAACGTGCAGATTTCAGCCAAGAAGGGTATCGATATCCGCTTCGTAGATAATCTCGTGTTCAAGAACAACTCTAAGATTACATGCCAGTCTGGCAAACTCTGGATTCGCCAGTACGATTCTATAGTAGATGACCAGTGTGATGCTACAGGGGCAGGTACAAATCCAAATCCCACTCCCAATCCAGGTGAGACAACAGAAGTAAGCTATATTCTGGATGCATCAACCAGCACTTCTTCAAGCACAGATCCATCTCCATGGACGTTCAATAATGGTTGCAGCATAGAGAGCAGCAAAGGTTACGCTACAGCTAAAAACAATACCATCAAGTACAGCAAGGGCGTACAGTTTACCATCAATCTGCCTGAGAATATTACCATTACATCGGCTACATTTGCAGGATATGCCAATGAAGACAACAAAACCTGCTATCTCGGCGAACTGAACGGAACAACCTTTGCCAGCGACAAATACGTGTACCCTAGCCGTACAACCCAAACGGATACGAGCACAAAGTTTGATATTACACTTGACACTCCTGCTACTGGCGTTCTTACCTTCACACCACAAAATGCACAAGCCGCTTGGGTTATCACACTGAAAGGTGTAAAGGTAACAAGTTCAGGTATCAACAATGTTGTTTTAACCGCCAAGGTAAACAATAACAACATTTACGACCTCAGCGGTCGCATGGTAAAGCTCAATGCCAAGGCAGAAGACCTGCAAGGTCTCAAAAAAGGGATCTATATCTACAACAACAAGAAATACGTAGCTAAATAATTCGTTTAAACATCAGTAACAATGAAAATAAAATCTCATTCACTCCTGTGCATTCTCGCCACTATCGCATTGAGTTCTCCACTCTCTGCACTGAGCGTGAATGCCCAAAAGGCGGTATCCAAGACATGGAATCCGAACATGAAGAACGGAATGTACCGCAACCCGGTTATTGACGCCGACTACTCAGACCCTGACGTATGCCGTGTGGGCAATGACTACTATATGACATCCTCTTCTTTCCAATGTTTCCCGGGCTTGCAGATTCTGCACAGCACCGACCTGGTAAACTGGGAGATTATAGGTGCTGCCCTACTCGATGACTATCCGGTTTTGCCAGAATACCAGGGCACCGAACTGGATTGGCGCAAGAAGGTTCAGCATGGTAACTACGTGTGGGCACCCTCTATCCGCTATCATGACGGATGGTTCTATATCTACTGCGGCGATCCTGACCAGGGTCTCTTTATGACCAAGACACAGGATCCACGCGGCCCTTGGGAGCCTATCACCTGGGTGATGAAAGGAAAAGGTCTGATTGACTGCTGTCCTCTCTGGGATGAAGACGGCAAGGCATATCTTTCGCATGGATGCGCCGGTTCAAGAGCCGGTATCAAATCGGTACTCTTCGTAGCTCCGATGTCACCAGACGGAACCAAGGTGATTGGTCCTTCACGCATCGTATATGACGGTCATGAAGACCAGCCAACCATCGAGGGTACCAAGTTCTACAAGCGCAACGGCTATTATTACATCATGAGTCCTGCGGGCGGCGTGAAGTATGGCTGGCAGGTAGAACTGCGTTCCAAGAATCCATACGGTCCTTACGAGGAGTATGTGGGTATGGCACAGGGAAAGAACAAGAAGGTGAACGGCCCTCACCAGGGTGCCTGGGTTGATACCCAGAACGGCGAAGACTGGTTCCTCCACTTCCAGGACAAGCATGCCTATGGTCGTGTGGTTCATCTGCAACCAGCCAAATGGGTAAACGACTGGCTTGTTATCGGCGACGACAAGGATGGTGACGGCTGCGGTGACCCAGTGCAGCAATGGAAGAAGCCAAACCTGCCATCAAGCGGAAACTTCCAGCCTAAGGAATCGGATGATTTCAACAGCGTAGATTTAGGTCTGCAATGGCAGTGGAACGGTCCTTACAGTCAGTACTGGTACTTCTGTGATGCCAAGAACTCCAAGTTGCGCCTCTACGGTGTGCAGCAGGCTGAAGATGTAAAGAACCTGTATGATTTGCCTAACCTCCTGCTCCAAAAACTCCCTACTGAGAACTTTACTGCTACTGCCAAGGTGAAGTTTATTCCGAACCGTACCGAGGCTTACAAGGAAAATGATAAGGTACTGGGCGAAAGCGCCGGCATGATTATGCAAGGCATGGACTATGCGGCACTCAAGTTTGTTGATACCAAGGAAGAGGGTGTTGTTTTGCAATATGTAACCTGTGAGAAGGCTGAGAAGGGAAAGGCTGAGAAAGTGGTAAAGCAAGTTGCCATCAAGACCGGCAAGCAGCCTCAGCCTTACACCGTAAAGTATGCCGTAGATGATATCCCTTCATCCCGCATCGCTACCCAGGATGTATGGCTCCGCGTGAAGGTTCATAGCGAGGGTATCGCCAACCAGATACAGGCTATTGCAGAATGGAGTTACAGTCTGGATGGTAAGAAGTTTACCAAGATAGGCAGCCCTTTCACTGTGCGTGAAGGCAAGTGGATAGGCGCCAAGCTCGGTTTCTTCAACACCCGCACAGCCAAGAAGAACGATGCAGCCTTCTTCGACGTAGACTGGATTCATTTCGAAAAATAACGCTTACCAGTCAACACGTTATTTCAGAGAATATTTTGGGAAACAAAAAATCCCCCTCTTTGCAAACCAATGCATCGAGGGGGATTAATATTTATGAGGAATCTAAAACTCTAATCCTTCTTTTCTTCTGTAGGCTCTGCCTTTACTGTCTTCTTAGCAGGAGTTTTCTTGGCAGGAGTCTTCTTGGCTGCAGGCTTAGCTGCGGCCTTCTTGGCAGGAGCAGCCTTAGCAGTCTTCTCGCCATGGTGCTTCTCTGCCTCCTTCTCTATCTTTTCAATCTTAGCCTGAAGACGGACAATCTCCTTGTCCTTCATCTCTATCTCTTCATCCTGGTTCTTGATGGTAGTAAGCAGACCCTCAAGCTGGTCGTTATCAACATCAGCAGGATAAAGGTCGTTCACACGGTTGATGAAGTCACCAAGAATGTTCATATAGTTGGTGAAAGCATCGAAAGGACTTGAATAGATACCTCTGTCAAGACCCACATTGCTTGGCTTGGTAGTCATGAAACGGAAGTTGTTGCTTGCCTGCAGGTAATCCCAGTCCTGATTGATACGTGGATCGTTAGCGATACGAACACGGTCTGCCACACTGTAAAGCTTGTTGAAAGCCTCGCGCTGCATAGGGTTACCCAACCATGAACTAACATCACGCTCCTCGTCTACCCAACTCAAGGTATCAGGCACATTCACCTCGCCTACCGACTTGATCTTCTTGCAGATTTCAGTAGGTGTAGAGAAAGTGATGCCACGGTCCTTGGCACACTGAGGCAAAGCCTTCATAAACTCGAGGATGTTGCTTGACAGAGGCTGGGCAATACCAAGAGCAGAAAGCTCCATGAAAATATTGATAACCTGCTCCTCCTCTGGGAAGGCAGCAATCCGGTTCATATAGTTGTCGGCAAAGAGTGGATAACCGTCCCAATCGCTGTTGCTGAAGCGCAGAGAGATATCATCGCTCAGGTTCACATCGCGCAAAAGGAGCTTCAACTTAGGGTTCAGGGCGCAATGGTAAACATAGTGAGGAGACTTCCAGCCGAGCACGTGCTTGGCACCCTCGGTGAGCATACCAATGAATCCCATGTTGGCAACATCGTTACCGATATCATCGCTGTAGATGAGCGAAGAGTTGCGCAATACGGTAGGTTTCTTTCCGAAATATTCCTCAATCTTAGTACATTGGCGCATCACCTCATCCTTGAAACTTGCCTCATTAACCAGAGAAGCAAGTCCGTGAGAGTAAGGCTCAGCCAGGAACTCTACACAACCCGTATTGTTGAGCTGCTGAAGCTTCTCCAGTACCTGAGGAGCATGAAGTTCCAACTGCTCCATACCCACACCCGAAAGCGAGAAAGCTACCTTGAAATACTTGCCGTTCTTTTCAATCATCTCCTGAAGGGCATTCAAGGCTGGCATATAAGAGCGCTCAGCAATCTCGTTGATGCTACGGTCGTTCTCGTAGTCATCATAGTAATAATGGTCGGTACCGATGTCGAAGAAGCGGTAACGTTTCAGATGGGTAATCTGATGTATCTCGAAATATAAACAAATTGTTTTCATAAAAATTTGAAATTTGAACGTTTAACTTGTAAGATGAGTAAAGCCTCAAAATTATTCATTCTTCGTTCTTCACTCTTCACTTAACCTACTTCCACCCTAAGGTCTTGAGGTACAGGTCTTTGATGCGGGCTCCCACTTTCTCCCAGGTAATCTGGTCTACTTCTTTCTTGCCTTCCTCTGAGAGATAATCGAAAAGACTCTCGTTGTGACAGATGCTGTAGATGGCATCGGCAAGGGCATGGATATCCCAGTAGTCTACCTTGATACAGTTGGACAGGATTTCTCCACATCCACTCTGCTTGGAGATAATGGTTGGTGTGCCGCACTGCATAGCTTCCAAAGGTGAGATACCGAACGGCTCGCTCACAGATGGCATCACGTAGACATCACTATCTTTCAGACATTCATAAACCTGTTTGCCGCGCATAAAGCCAGGGAAGTGGAACCGGTCGGCAATGCCTCTTTCGGCAGCGAGATAAATCATCTGATCCATCATATCGCCCGAACCTGCCATACAGAAACGCACATTGCGGGTACGGTGCAATACCATGTTGGCAGCCTCTACGAAATATTCAGGTCCCTTCTGCATGGTAAGACGTCCCAGGAAGGTTACTACCTTCTCCTTGCCCTTATGATTTGGGCGTGGAATATCCTGCCACTCCTGCTTCAATGGATATACGGCATTGTGCATGGCGAAACACTTGCGTGGATCCTGGTGATACTGGTGAATCACCGTCTGGCGGGTCAGTTCGGATACACACATGATGCAGTCGGCATTATCCATACCGTCTTTCTCGATAGCGTAAACGGTAGGGTTCACCTTTCCACGACTACGGTCGAAATCAGTAGCATGAACGTGGATGCACAATGGTTTGCCACTCACGCGCTTGGCATGAATTCCGGCAGGGAATGTAAGCCAGTCGTGAGCATGGATAATATCAAATTCTTCTGAACGGGCTACAACTCCGGCAATGATGCTATAGTTGTTGATCTCGTCATGAAGATTTGACGGATAACCACCGGCAAAGTCCATACAGCCGAGGTCATTTACATGCATATAGTTAAAATCGGCATAGATGTGGTCACGGTAGCGGAAATAATCGTCCGGATTCATGATATTGCCTACGCGCTGCTGCACATAGTCGTGATTTACATCTCGCCAGGCGATAGGCACACTGTTCATTGCCACAATCTTGCAGGCACTGCGGTCCTCATCACCGAAAGGATGAGGCAGACACAATGTGATATCAACATCGCCCTGGGCATGAAGTCCCTGGGAGATACCAAAGTTGGCAGTTGCCAAACCACCAAATACGTGAGGAGGATACTCCCATCCAAACATTAAAACTTTCATATAGCAGTCCTCCTATTATTAATATTGATATTTTTCAAGTAACTCGAGCGCACGCAGAATCTCAGCCACATTCATGGCGAAAGAGATGGCACCACGACCTGCGAATGGAGGGTTTCCATCGAAGAGTTCGCTGATGGTACCGAGACAGTGGGAAGACATTTCGTCCTCATAACCAACCATCTGGCGTTCAATAAAGCTCAAACGGGTACGCTTATAGAGTTTCAGACTTGCCTCCATATAGAAGCCGCCGAGCCATGGCCACGCTGTACCCTGATGGTAAGCATAGTCGCGCTGGGTCTGCGGACCTACATAAACAGGATTATATCCACCGCTCTTTGGCGAGAGTGAACGCAATCCTTTAGGTGTAAGGAGTTCACGAGTACAGATATCAAGTACCTGCTTCTTCTGGTCTTGCGACAATGGTGAATAGTCGAAAGCCACAGCAAATATCATGTTCGGACGAACGCTCCAGTCCATCATATTGCCATCTACATAGTCGTAGAGATAGCCATATTCATTGAGGAAGGTATCGAGGAATGCCTGCTTGGTCTGCTCTGCCTGAGCCAGGAGTTTCTGCTGGCTGTCTTCCTCGCCTACTGTTGCTGCGAGAGAAGCACAGAAGCACAAAGCGTTATACCACAGTGCATTAAACTCTACGATATAACCTGTACGAGGAACCACCGGTCTGCCGTTGGCAGTAGAGTTCATCCAGGTAACAGCCTTGTCCTTACCATCGGTATAGAGCAATCCGTTCTCTTCGAGTTTCAGGTTCGGATGCTTGTTATCCTGGATAAAGTTGATAACATCCTTGATAAACTGTCCATACTTCTTGAAGCATTCTTCCTTGCTGGTTTCCTTGGCATACTGCTGCAAAGCCCAGATAGCCCACAAAGGAACATCCGGCTGCTCAATCTCAGCGATATGAACGCTAATCGGCTTACCTTCCATAAACTCGTAGTAACCGCGCATGGCTGTCTTCATCACCAGTTCGAAGTAGTCATCCTCCTCGATAGAGAGGGTGAGACCCGGAAGAGCAATGAATGTATCGCGGGCACGGCACTTGAACCAAGGATAACCTGCCAGGATATAACGGTCATCGTTCTTTTCACGACGGTGGAACTGATGGGCCGCATTGACCAGACAGTGGAAGAAATTGTCACGAGGCGAACGCTCATCCACTTCCTTGTCGAAGAGCTTCTTCAGGCTGACCGCCTTGATTTCAGAGGTAGAAGCAGCAAAGACGATGGTTTCGCCTTTCTTGATATCCATCTCAAAATAGCCAGGAACATAGAGGTCTTCGTTAGAAGCATAACCTCTCTCCTGCTCCTTCGGATATTCTACGCCACGATACCAATCCGGACAGAATTTAAACTCGTTCTTCTTGGAGAACTGCATGTAGAGATCTGGATAACCTGCATACATACAGGTCTTGATGCCATGATCTACCTCAGCATAATCACGAGATGCGGTAGCATTCTCATGAGTAAACTGACGGACACTGCGGAAAGCCAGGAAAGGACGGAAACGAAGGGTTGTAGCCGAATGGCCGTCTACCAGCGTATAGCGAATCAGAATGCGATTCTCGTAATGCTGGAATACAACTTCCTTTTTCAGGATAACACCACCTACGCGATAAAGGGTAGTTGGCACTTTATCACAATCAAACTCACGAATGTACTTGTGGCCCATAGGACTGTAGTTGTTGCCCTGGTACTTGTGCAAGCCGAGGTTAAACTCTGCTCCATGCTGAATCACCGTAACATCCAGCGAACTCAAGAGCACGTGATTGTCATCGTCCAGTTCAGGAACCGGCACGACAAGTAATCCGTGATACTTGCGGGTATTACAGTCTACAATCGTTGAGCACGAATATGCACCCGAGCGATTGGTTCTCAACAACTCCTTAGGCAACGATTCTTGAAGATTCGTCATAAGGGCCTTTTCGAATTTTAGATAACTCATAGATCTATATTAAGGTTCTATATTTTTGTTGACTAAATTAATTGCTTTCAAAGGTAACACTTTTTTGTGGTATAACAAAGTTTTTTGTGTGCCATTTTTATAAAAAATTGCCTTTTTATGTTATAAAACATATTTTTAGACAAAAATGCTTGATTATTTCGAGAAAAAGCATTACTTTTGCACTCAGTTTTCAGTTTAAAAGATTTGTACACATGGCAGCTAGAGGAAAATATGATAAAGAAAATATAGCAATGCTGATTGCTAAGCTATGGGGAGGCATCACGGATGACCAGTTCGATTTACTGAAAGAACATCTCGAAATCAAGAAGTATAAGAAGAACGATATCATCTACAAGAATGAGGGTACTCCTGAATATGCACTTTGTCTCATAGCGGGAAAAGTGAAGATATACAAAGAGGGTATTGGTGGCAAGAGTCAGATTATCCGTGTCATCAAACCGATTGAGTTCTTTGGTTTCAGAGCCTATTTTGCGGATGAGATATACAAGACGGCAGCCATGTCGTTGGAAAACTGCGTCGTTGCCCAGTTCCCGCTGGCGGTTCTCATGAAGCTGCTCTCCAAGAGTTTCAACATCGGCTTCTTCTTTATCAAATACCTCAGTATAGAGATAGGAAAATCGGACGACCGTACCGTGAACCTCACCCAGAAACATATCCGTGCCCGACTTGCCGAGGGACTGATATTTCTGAAAGACTCTTATGGGTTAGATAAAGATGGCAAAACTCTTGACATCCGCCTGAGTCGTGAAGATCTGGCAAACCTCTGCAACATGACAACGAGCAATGCCATCCGTACGCTCTCAGCCTTTACGGCAGAAGAACTCATCAAGACTGAAGGAAGAAAAATCAAAATCTTAGAGGAAGAAGAAATCAAAAAAATAGCAGAACTCGGATAAAGTTCTGCTATTTTTATTTATATATTTTACGTTTCCCTTATTACGGGTATACGGGTTATACCGGTATCAGGAAGTTGATAACCTCCTGAATGACTGTTACCTGGAACGGACCTACCGGTGTATTCATCAATCTGCCATCGATACCTATCAGGGCATGCTGGGCATCGAGCACCTCTACCTCGCGTGTACGGTAAGGATGCACACTCTTATGGTTGAGGAACTTGCCTTTCACAAAGAGATAGATACCCTCGAAGAGTTGGGTCATCTTAGGATGAGATACAACCGATACATCGAGCAGACCATTATATGGCACAGCATTCGGAGTCTGTCCGTAGCCAGTTCCGTTGCCTATACACATCGTCATTACTCTACGTTTGATGACATCCGAATTGATTTTCACATGCATCTTATAGTCCATACGCTGGAAAATCATCAGGATAAAGGAACAGAGGAACGAGAGGGTACGCGAACCGAAGATATGATGAGTCTTGCGTCTCAGGTTCATGATGGCAGCGATGAGTCCGATATTGATACAGTTGAGGAAATAGCGACGGCATTTCTCCCCCTTCTTGTTCACATATCGGATACAACCGAGGTCAATCTTTCTGATACGACGCTTCTTCAGCGATGCCACCGTCTTCTCGATGTCACTGTCGCTGAATCCCCAGAAGTGGGCAAAGTCGTTCATCAGTCCGTTAGGAATGACGCCCAGTGCCACCTCTTCTCTTTCTTTCTGATCTATCTGCATCAGACAGTTTACGGCATCATTGAGTGCAGAATCTCCGCCCACCACGACAATGGTCTTATAGCCATTGTTGATGAACATTCTGATGAGCCTCTCTACGCTCTTCTGATTCTCGCTCTGCACAAAGTCGTAATCTACGCCCTGCTGCTTGAGCACCTTTTCTATTTTTTCCCAGCGCTTGTTACTTCGCCAGCCTCCTCTAGGGCAATAAAGCAGCCCCCATTTATTCTCGTTTACCATTGTCTCTTCTTTGTAATTTGTCTCTTCTTTGTAATTAGAAAAATATTACTTCCGCCTAGCCACCGTTGCATCCGATTCCATCGGATGCCAGCCCTAGCCAGCTTCCAAGCCGCAGCCTAGCTCCTCATCAGCCCCAAAACAGCCTCCACCTTTTTCTCCATTGGCTGCAATGCATCTACCCAATGGATGGTAAAGCCTCTGCGCTCCATACCTCGGAACCACGTCATCTGCCTTTTGGCAAACTGGTGGATTGCAATTTCCAGACCGCGATACATCTCATCGTAGGAAGTCTTACCAATCACATATTCTGTAATAAACTTATATTCCAAACCATAATAGATGAGATTTTCGGCAGGGATGCCACGGTCTAGCAGCCCCCTGATTTCATCTACCATTCCCTCATCCAATCGCTGTTTCAGCCTGCGGGAAATCTTCTCCCTTCTCGCATCGCGGTCGATACTGACACCGATAATCAGCGAATCAACCGGTGGGAGTTCACGTTCCGGCATCGGATGCTCCAGATTATAGCTTTCTATCTCTATCGCCCGGATAGCTCGCTGTGCCGTATCCACATCTGTGCGATTGTGCATATTAGAACCGGTTTTTGCCTTCAGCTCTTTCAGTATCAGTGTAAGTTCTTCTAAACTCTTATGAGCCAGCGACTCACGGAGTTCCGGGTTCTGCGGAACAGGTGAGAGATGATAACCCTTGAGCACCGATTCGATATAGAGTCCTGTGCCTCCGCACAGTATCGGGAAGGCTCCCCTCTTCTGAATATCCTGATAGGCATCATAAAAATCCTGCTGATATTCAAAGAGATTATATTTCGTACCCGGCTCACAGATATCAATGAGGTGATAAGGTATCTGCTCGCCATGGATGGTATAGTCAGCCAGATCCTTACCCGTACCAATATCCATGCCGCGATACACCTGCCGGCTATCAGCACTAATGATTTCAGCGCCCTTGGCAGGGATACCCGACAAGTGAGCATCCAGGCTATTGATCCTGGCTGCAAGAGCGGCAGCAAGACTCGTCTTACCACTCGCCGTAGGTCCCAATATGGTTATCATCGAATATTTCATGCCGCAAAGTTAAATGAAATTATTGAGAAAACAAAATAAAATGAAAAGAAATTCTCACTTCCTTTCTTGTACAGGCAGACATTTGCTACTTTTTGCACAAAAGCAAGTAGGTATGTTCCTATAAAAACGAAAAAGCCGTCCAGCATAAAAATGCTGGACGGCAATATCTTAATCGTTAAGAGGCAACGAATTAACCGTTGTGCTTCTTCATGATCTTGATCAACTCAACAACCTTGTGTGAGTAACCAATCTCGTTGTCATACCAAGAAACAACCTTAACGAAGTTGTCTGTC
>NZ_CDRSSE010000004.1:0-110666 GCF_977051555.1 Segatella sp. | reverse complement strand
AGCAAAGAGAGGCAAAGTGTAGATAATAATCTCATGATTACTTATTTTATCAAGTTTATTTTATGATAGATGATTTGCGATACGACTGCCATACTGCAAGCTTGGCTGCCATGCTGCTGGCAGATGGTCCCATCTGTCGGGCCAAGGCTGGAGCCTGACGCTTCGCAGAAGATGCATCACCGCCCTTTGGTATATCCATGAGGAATGGCTGTACCATCCAACCCTGATCGAGCACGTAGTTAGACTTGGAAGGACTCTTCGCCTTGAACACCTGCAGAATCATAGCCAGGAAGTTACCCGACTGGTTTTTGATATTATAGGCTGTACCGCCAAAGAATCCGTAAGTGCCATACTGCTTACTATACTTGAATGTGGCAGAAATAACTCCAGACTCTGAGCCCATGTAGTAAGCGCCATCCTCGTCGAGGAAGGTATCGTAGATAAAGTACTTACCCACCTTACCCAGGCACTGGCTGCTGCGGGTCTCCACGCTACCTGTTTTCTCATTCACAGTGATTGGGAATACCAGTCCCATTTCAGGAATAGAAAGCTCGGTGCGGCTCAATGTAGCATGCACGGTCTGCTGCTCCAGCTTGTCATCCTCGTTGAAATCGTAGTAAGAATAAACATACTCGCCGGCAATATCCTTGTCGAAATCAAACTGCTTCACCACGAAAGAGTCGGTAACGGCTGCCACCTGATACTTGATATAGTCGGCACGCAGATGACCTGTAGTATTCTCACTGAGCGATACCTTCAATTCCTTGCTCACGGTATCAACCGAAGCCTTTGCCCACTCAGGAGCATAGATAACCTTCACATCAGCGTTGGAATTGTATGCCTTCACGAACTCCGTAGCCTCGTCGCTGCAGAAAATCATATCAGCCTTGTTCATCTCGAGCACCAGGCCATACTGAGAAACATTGATTACCACAGAGTCAGCCTCTGTCTTCTTGATAACCAGCTTGGCGTTGCGCGACTGGCGTGAGTCGTTGGCAAGAGCCGCCAACTTCACGGTGCTGCCCTCGATGCTGGCGCTGAGCCATGAAGGTTCGTCGGTGTAAGCCTTGGCAGGAGTACAGTCCACGGTTACTTCACCTTCGCTGGCATTAGGTCCGAGCGAAGTCTGGGCAGAAAGCACGTTGATAGTGCTCTCGGCCACAGCCTGATAATCGCTGTCACTGCTGCATGAGGCCATCAGCCCCATGGCAGCCATACCTATTATATATATAGATTTCTTCATCTTACTTGATTATTTGTTTGGAGTCAAATTAGAAAGATAATACCATTCGATGACAAACACGTACTGGTTGTTCTCCTTGATAGGCTCTCCTTTTGCGGTACAAGCCAGGGCAACGAATGTATCAGAAGCATAGCCCTCAGAAGCCAAGGTTCCATCGTCCTCGAAGTCACCTTCCTGAGATACGCCGTGCCATACCACGTTCATACCACCCTTTCCGAGCAATGTTCCCTTATTCAGGTCTGCATTCATCAGCCTGAGGGCTGGATATTTACCGCTAGGATCTTCAATCAACTGAGATGGCAGGTTAAGATTACCCGTCTCCGGGTCGAAATCCAATCCTATATTATAAGTATATCCACCTGTGGTGAATGTACCCTTCAGCATGTTCTCCTCATCTTCTACCTTAGAGATGGTTATATCGCAGGAACCCTGCATGGCTGAGAGGATCCATTTGCCTACCCAGGTATCGATGCTTGGAGCATAAGTTTTCAAGGTAAGAGCCTCGTTGTCTTTGGCTGACAACACACCAGTCGGGCTGACCAGGAAGTCCTGTACCTCGTTGCCATCCAGAACCACTGGCTCATTTACGGCATGGATACCGGTAGGAGTAACATAGAAAGGCTGCTCTACCATCTGTCCGTCGGCAGTGCGCGAAAGAATGCGGCGTGTGGCGGAGTTAATCTCCACCATCTTGCTGGCATCCGAAGAATTGCCCACGCTGTAGTTCACGCCCAGGCGCTTCTGCACGTCGGCGATGCTGTCCAGATAGGAAGTCCAGTCTACGCCGTCAGCCATGCGGGTGAATACCATCTCGTTCTCCCACTTCTTACCTTTTACGAAGATGCTGTCTTCTGTAAGCTTGGTAATCACAAACTCCCAGTCGCCCTGCTCACCTTCTATATTGCCGTATGTAGGCTCACCCAAGAAGTGGAAGATGTCGTTATAGGTGTTGAAAGAAAGCACAGGCCCCATGCTGCGGTCAACGGTATAACTGGATGTGGCACGCTCGGTAGGTGCAGCAACGGCTGTATCGCCAGCCACGGTCACCTTGCCATTGGCAAACTTCATGAGGAAGGTGTAGCCGCCACCGGTCATTCCCTTGCCTGTGAAATAATGAAGCTGCCATCCGTTCTCAGAAGATTCCAGAAGCTTCTGAGTGTTCTCTACAGTGCTCTCGATGCGGTTGGCAGCCGAGTCGTCGAAGAATTCCTTGTCATCGTGCAGACACGACTGCAAGCTCATGCTGCCCAACAAGCAAACGATAGCTATAAATATATGTTTCATAAATCTATTCTATTTTAAATGTTCCAAATCCAAAGAACTTAACTCCTTACCTCTTCGCAGGATGGCTGCTCGCAATACATCGATATCCACATCCCATGAATCCAGCATATAGTTTTTCACAATGTTAAGTTTCTGGTTCAATGCAGATACAGCCTCGTCGCCACCTACCTTCTGGGCATCGTCGAGGATAGCCTGCCACTGCTCAGGAGTATAAGTGATATAGGTTGACAGCATCTCGGCAAAGTCCTCCAAGCCCTCTGACATGGCGTATGGGGTAACAAAGCCCTTGCCGTGAGCCACAGAATCTGCTATCTGATACCAGTTACCACTCACGTAGCCCGACTCGGTAATCTTGTTATAAGATGTGTCGTAAGGCTTCTTCTGGTTCAGGATGTGGGTGAACTCGTGGTGCATGGTGTGGAAGTAATACTCTGTCATAGAAGCATAGCTCTCCAGCATGGCATCGGTCAGACTGTTCACCTGATAGAGTGTAACCTTCAGACCGCCCTCGGCAGTACCCAGAACTATAGTTCCGTTGCTATTGTAGGCTGGGCTACCAATCAGGTGGATAACTCTTGGCACATTGTGCTTCACGAAATCAGGTCCCAACACCTCGGCGTATGAATCGAGCCAGAGATACTTGATGATGATAGCTAACTTAGCTGACTTGGCAGAATCGGCTGGTGTCAGGGTATACTTATAATCAGACTCGATGTCCTCCATCTTATACTTGAAATCGATGTTGTAAGGACTGGTGTAGTTCTTCTGCAACCACATGTCCAACTGGTCTCTCTCTGGAGAGGTAACAGGGAAGATGGTTGGTCCGTCCGGGTCATTGTCTGAGCAGGACACGAAGCCCAAAACCATCACCAATGCCAACATCAACATATATATATTATGTTTCATTTCTTTCTATTACTTTATGTTTTTTACTTATTGCGAGGGTTTGGTGTAACACCTGCAGTGATAACATCCTGTGGCAACTGGATAGCGAGACGTGGGTCACGAGCCTCCATGGTGTCGGTGATGCCTGTAATCTTGTAGTTGCTCTTCACATCACGACGGTAGATAGTGATGCCGTAGCGCTTTACATCCTGCATGCGCAAGCCCTCATGAATGGTCATGATTCGACGGAGGTGAAGGATGCACTGCAACATAGGCTCCTCTGTATCCTTGTCGATGGCGAAACTGGTGTGCAGCGCCTTGCGTGGAGTTGGCTTCTCAGGAGTGTAATAAGCGGTAACTGCATCGCTATAGAATTTCTTCACATCATCCAAAGTAAGCTGCACGCCCGTCTTGGAGAAGGCAGCCAACTCGGTGTTCAAATCGTTCAGAGCCTCTGTGTAATGACCGAGCAATGCCTGTGCCTCAGCTCTTACGAGCAAAGTCTCATCGGCAGTGAACTCTGCGAACACGGCGTGAGGAGTACCGATACCTGCCTGGATATCACTATACTCGAAATCGTAAGGAACCTTACGTACGATATACTTAGAAAGGGATGCATTGGAGAACACAGTATAGTTGAATACCTTGTCGCTAACACCCCAAGGACCATCAGACTGAACGGTCTCCTTGGTTGCTACGATGGCACTGTGTGCATACTTGTCACCATACTGATATGGACCGCCGATGGCACCCCATTCAGAAGCAACCACCTGCAGCAGCAGGTTTGCCTTCACAGATGAGTCGATGTAGGCATTAGGCTGAATCTGCTTGTTGGCAGAAAGAGCACCCCATGCAGACCAGTCTCTCAGCATACCCTTGGCGTTGCTGCCCAACACCTTGTTGGCATACTCCACAGCCTTGTCATACTTCTGATAATAGAGGTAGAAACGAGCTGCGAAGGCGGCAGCAGAAGTAGATGTGAAGTGGAACTTTGGCTTGTCGTAGGTAGAACCTACCAGCTTCAAGCCTTCCTGCAAGTCCTTGTCAATCTTGGCATAAAGCTCGGCAAGGGTACCACGGTCGTACTTCACATGTACATTGGTCTCAGCCACCTCTGGGTAAGGAAGTCCCAGGTCGGTGGCTGCAGTGGTCTCGTCGTAAGCCATGCAGAATACGTTGGCCAGCTGGAACATGGCATAGGCACGGCACAGGAGCGCCTCGCCCTTCTGTGCAGAATAAGAGCTCTGGTCTGCCTGACTGTTGATGTGCTCCAGTGCGATATTGGCTGTGGTAACGGCATCATAGTAGGTTGACCAGTAAGTAGAAGGAGCCTCATAATCACTGGTTTCTGTAATGTCGTCCCATTCGTATGCCTGCTGCTGGAAACGACTGGCAGCATCCCAACCGGTATTCAGGTTACAATCGGTATTGTCAGAATACATCTCCAGCAGATAGGCTGGATGCACCTGTGGGTAGGCATTAACCAGGAGCTTCGACACATCGGTAGGGCTCTGCAGATCCAGACGGCTATCTGGCTGCTTGTCCAGATAATCGTTGCAGGAAGTCATGCCAGCCGACAGTGCCAACGCTACAATGGCGATATATAATTTCTTTATTTTCATTTTTATTTTCTACAATAATTAAAGTCCAAGTTTCAATGTAAGAGTAAACTGCTTTGGCATTGGCGAAGCCACACCACCCGCATTCATGAACTCAGGATCCTGACCGTTCAGCTTCTTGTCTGCATAGAGCAGCATGAGGTTGGTAGCCTGAAGCTTCAATGAGATGTTGTTCACTGGTGAGTTCTCGAACCAGCGGTGTGGAAAATCGTATGCCAGTGAAATCTCCTTCAGGCGGATGAAGTCACCCTTGGCTGTACGCACAGAAGTATAGTTGTAGGCATTGTAGGCTGTGGCCAGCAATGTATGGTTCTGCTCATACTCATAACGGCTCAGTACACCAGGCACATTGGTAACATTCTCATCACCAGGCTGCATCCAGCGGTTCTTGAAGTTGTGGGTCATTGATGTCAAGTCGTTATACTTGGCTTTGAAAACCGGGTCAAGGCGCACCACGTTGCCGAAGGCGTATGTAAGGAACAGGTTCAGATGGAAACCCTTATAGTTAAAGGTGTTACCCAGGGAACCATTGTAGATAGGGTCTGTAGAACCCTCGTAAATCAGATAGTCTGTATTGTCACGCCCCTGGAAGTTGATGTCACCCACGGTAGCCTGACCCTTCTCGTTGATGCATACAGGATAGCCCTTCTCGTTGATGCCCACGAATGGGATGGAGAACAAGGCGCGGGCTGGATAACCCTGCTTGGCGAAACCGTTACCCTGAACCAGGTCGATAACGCGACCCCGATTGTAGAGTTCGGTAATCTCCGTGCGGTTGTGAGAGTAGATCAGACTGGTCTGCCAGCTGAAATCGTTGGTCTTCACGTTGGTAGAAGAGATGCTCAACTCCTCACCCCATGACTTCATGGAACCCACATTGGCATAAACGGTGCCATAGAGCTGGGTAACAGTAGGAGCAATCTCATCGAAGTTGCGACGCTGATATACATCGAATGTCACGTTCAGACGGTTGTTGAAGAAACCTGCATCCACACCGAAGTTGAACTCGTGCTTCTTCTCGTAAGTAATATCATTGTTACCGAGTGCTGCCACAACAAATCCCAACTCCTTGTCGGTAGTTGTAGGACGGTAAGGGGTGTTCATAGAGAGCTTGGTGAGCACATTGCAGTAAGCTGCATCTGGAGGAGTACCTGTCAAACTGTAAGACACACGGAAGGTGAGGCTTGACAGTGGCTTGAGCTTAGGGAAGAAGCTCTCCTCATGTACGTTCCATGCACCAGATACGTTCCATGTAGGCATCCAGCGTGCCTTGGTGGTACGACCCATCTGGTTAGAACCCTCATAGCGGACTGTTCCGTTCACAACATACTTTCCGTTGAAGGAATAGGTGGCATTGGCATAGAATGCCGCACTGCGTGAATCGGTGTTGCGCAGGCTGTAGTAGTTGGAGTTCTCCTGATCCAGCTTCTTGAAGTAGAGATACTCGAAGTAAGCTGTCTCGCCGCGGTAGTTCATACCCCAGCCGTTAAACCAGGTGCGGTTACGGCTGATGCCGGTAGTCTCGAGACCACCGAAGAGGTTGACGATGTGCTTCTGCGCAAAAGTATGGTTGTAGTTGGCTGTGACACGGAAGTCATAGTCCAACATGCGGTTTTCTGTACGCTGATAGATACCACCCTGCTTCAACACGGATACTGGCAGGGCATAGAGGTCGTCCTTGTCAGTGAAGAGCAGCTTGTTGGCATCGCGTATCAGCGAGTTGTCCATGGCGCGGTAAGCCAACGCCTGGTTTGAATCCTCCAGGATGTTATGCTCCTGCGAAGAAGTGCTATACTTGATGGCACCCAGTGTAGAGAGCTCCAGGTCCTTGAAAGGCTTCCACTTCAACTCCAGCTGGAACTTGGCATCAGCCACGTTCAGGTCGATGTAGTTGCTCTCCAGCTCATGCAGAATGTTGAATGCTGCATAGTTGGCATGATAATATGTATAAGGATCGAGCGCGCGCGATGTGTTCAGCGCGTAAGAGTATGGGTTGATATCGAAGTCACGCTTCACCTGACCTGATACCACGTCCACATCCTGTCCCAGAGTACCTGGTGCTCTCTGCTTACGGTAAGAACCGCCACCAATCAGGTTGACAGAGAGGTTATCCAGAATATGATGGGTCATATTCATGCTCACGGTATAACGGTTCACCTTGCTATCCTTGTACCATCCTGGGTCAACCATAGCAGAAAGTGAAGCATAATAGTTACTCTTCTCGGTACCACCGCTCAAGCTTACAGAGTGGTTCTGCATGATGGCAGAAGAGAAAAGCTGCTTAAACCAGTTGGTATTGCGATACTCAGCCTGCTGGAGATAAGCATTCTGAGACTCCTGATTGTTGGCAAGTCCGAACATACCAGAAGTACTGTTGTAGGTATTGATGAGCTCATACATCTTTCCATATACACCATAGTCGCTACCATTGAGAATATCAGAAAGATTGAGCCATCCCTTATCCCTCAACTCCTTGTAGATGGCCATCTGGTCCTGAGAGTTGAGAATATCAAAATTGTCATAAGATGGAATCAGACGGGTAGTAAACTCACCGGTATAGTTCAGATGAGCCTGTCCCTGCTTACCCTTCTTGGTAGTAACGACGATGACACCTGCCATCGCACGCGCACCATAAATAGAGGTAGCAGAACCATCCTTCAGAATCTGGAAACTCTCGATATCATCAGAGTTCAAGCCTGCGATGGCAGAAGAAATCAGAGTCTCCGGGTCACCGGAAGCCAAATCATCTGCGCTCACATCGGATACATCCTCCATGATAACGCCATCCACTACCCAAAGAGGTTTTGAAGAACCATAGATTGATGTTGCACCACGCACACGGATCTTCGGAGCAGAACCAAAGGTACCACTCACGTTCTGCACAGACACACCGGCAGCACGGCCTTCCAAAGAACGGCTGATGTCGGCAACACCATTCAATTTTGCTTCCTCGGCATTTACACGGTCAGTAGCACCGGTAAATAAGCGTCGGTCTGTTTTCTGTAAACCAGTCACAACCACTTCCTGCAACTGCGCTTCAGGACGAAGCACCACCTTCATGTTGGCAGTAGCAGCCAATGTCTGACTTTTCATTCCCACGTAGCTAAACACGAGTTTAGTTCCGTTAGGAACATTCAGTTTAAATTTACCGTCAATATCCGTGACTGTACCCTTAGTGGCTGCCCCCCCCAGAAATTAAAACAGAAGCACCAATAATCGGTTCATTGTCATCCGCAGATATTACGGTTCCAGATACGTCAATCTGGGCAAACGCAGCTCCAATGCTCATCAAGAGACAAACAAAGAAGAGCGAGAGTCTTTTTTCCATAATTTCTCGTCTTATTTTAAAATTATTATGTAATAATGTGATATCGGCTGCAAAGTTACAATAAAAATATGAAATATTATCTTTTTTTGCATAAAATCTGCAAAAATATTCTATTTTTCCTATTTTTAGTAAGAAAAAAAGGAAAAATGATAAAAAATAGATAGTATAAGACCATGATAAGGCTACAAAATATAACCTTATCATTACCCATTCGTTAAAAGCAAGAAAAGCCCTCTTCCCCTACTATTGGTTCAGCTTCTCCTTCAGTTCCTTCACTCTATCTCTACTCACCTCGAAATCTTTCTCGGGATAGCGGCGGAGCCTGAGGATAAGCTTGGCATTCCAGGTGCTCTCCATCTTCACGATATCTTCGATGTTGATGATATGCTGCCTACTGCAGCGGAAGAACATCTTGGGATCCAATTCGGCTTCGAGTTCGTTCATACTCTCAGAAATATGAACCGATGTGCCATCTTCCAGATAGGCAATCGTATTCTTGCCATCAACATCGAAATGACTGATGGAAAAACTGTTGACGATTTGAAACTGGTCACCTTTTGGTATCAGGAAGCGTTCCCTGTATTTTGGGGTCTGAGGCTGGAGCATGGCGAGGAGCCGGGTGATATCCTCCTGTGGAGAAAGCATTTTTCTGGCTTTCTCCATCGCTTCCTTCAATTCGTCTTCCTCTACGGGTTTTTGGACATACGCCACGCCATTATTTCTGAATGCCTTCAGCGCATACTCATCATAGGCGGTAATGAAAATGACGGGTACCGTCGGCTTCTGCTTTTCAAAGGCATTGAAACAGGTACCTCCGTTGATTCTCACGTCAGAAAGGATGAGGTCGTAACGATTGCCGTCTTCGAGAATTTCTCTCAGCTCAGCCACACTCGTCACCGGACCCTCTATCACCACATTGGGTTCTATCTTCAACAGCATCTTTCTGAGCTGATTGAACATTCTCTTTTCATCTTCTATTACTAACAGTTTCATTGCCATGACTTAATATTTTTGGGGAAGTTTTGCAGGCAGCAAGCATCCAAGACTATTTGTATTTCCCCGAAGGAGCTAATAAGATCTAATCTTGCTTACATTTGTCCCCCTTCGGAAACTGAAAAGAAAAACCTTACAACTTATCCTTAAGAAAACCAAGAATGCCACCTACAAAAACTCAATTGTTTATATTTATTTCATACGTACTTTTTTATAAGAACGATTCTACAATAAATTATTGTATCAAGAACAATAAAAGGATGTTAAACTACAATTTTCTAAGTAAATATAGTTATTACTTCATTCAGATATGCATGTAACTATGACATATTGAACTTTCGCAAGTAAGCCCAGACGTACTTGAGCTACATACGAAAGTTCTGTGAAATATAATAGACTATTTAAAATTATCCCATATTTGCGGACTATAAATAGATACCATTAAACCAGCATAAATCATAGCTTTCTCATCATCATTAAATTCATTATTCGATTCTATAATATTTATATAATCGTTGGTAATCTGTATGATATCATCTACATTTTCAGGATATGTTGTAAAAAGTTTCAAGTATTCTTTTATAGCATTTTCAGCACGAACAGATTCAGTTGGATTTTTTCTAAAATAGCCATTTATATCTAGCTCTCCATCAATGGTAGACTTATCCAAATTGGAGATAATTTTATCAAATTGATTCTTAAAATCCTTACTATTTAATGCAATCTTAACTTTTTCTTTGTCCAGTGTGAGAATAGGTGGTGTTTTAGCATCTACAGGATCTCGTACTACGGTTGCTCTTGTTGAAGGAGAGCTATAGTTACTTCCTAAAAGAAGTTTGTTATGGGCTTCCCCCACATCTTTTAATGTTTCAAAGCCTTTTGGAAGCTTTACATGTATAATTTTAGGATTATACATATATGGAATATAATAATTAGTCGTATCGGACTTTAAATTCTCATTGATAATATTCAAAGAATATTTATAAAAATCCTCAATTTTTGTAGTTAATCCCTTATTATTTCTATAACATTTATACGAAGCAGCAGCACCCCCAATGATTCCACAGCCAATTATTGTGGCAGCAGATCCCGTTCCTCCTGTTGCAATTCCAAAAAGCCCTGCAATAGCTTTTCCAGCATTGATTCCAGAAAATGCACCAACAATATCATGTGCAGCGATCTTTAGTCCACCATTTGTGCCTCTAGTTTGAGGATGCTGTAACAGCATTACTTGATTGTACTCTTGAATTTTTTTAAGCGTAATACTATTAGCTTGATTTACTGTAATTGTATCAGACAAATCTGCATCAGCAGAAGTACATGACACCAACGCTAACATGAGGACGAATGCAACGCCCATTAAATAAACGATTCTTTTCATAACTGTGATATTTAATGATTATTACTAATTGACGATGCAAAAGTACAAAGAGTTTTTCAAGATGGATCCCCATGATTCCCTGAACCGTATTTTTTAAGGAATGAATGGTTCTGCCCCTGTTTTCAATGGTTTGCAAGAGCTGAAGTAACGATTTAAGGCAAAAATAGAGGCATTCATTGCCTGTTTTTCACGATTAATGGGATTTTTGTTTTTCGGTTAAAGCTTTTTATTATACCTTTGCAAACAAAATGTAGAACCAATTAAAAGTTATTCATTATGAAACTTACGAAAAAAAAAATAATGGCATTAATAGGGCTTCCATTCTCAATATTGGGAGTTAGCAGAATCAGTGTCACCACATTTTTCTTCTTTTATATCATAGTATATTTCAGATTTCCAATGTCGATTCTGGTGCAAGATCCATTCTCTGAGACTTCCATGTACCTTGTGTTTTTATATTTGATATTGTTCTCGGGTTACTTTACTGGCAGTAATATGGCATGCGACTATGTAGCCAAACGCATATTGGACAAGGGTATCACCAATGTCAGGATATATATTTTTTGCCTGATATCATTGGCCTTCAATACCGTCTGCAGTGCTTTTTTAAGCTATGGAATCTGTGATATCCAGGAAATGAATGGATTGCAGAATTCTGCCGTGGAACTTTTCTATATCCAACTCGTCATGTTTATCCTGATATCAAACGTGAGCATGGTGCGTTCTTGTGGAATTATTCTGAAGCAGAAGAATGATGAAAACCTGGAGATGGCACAACAACTGAAGGGCGAAAGCGAAAAGGCGATGAAGGCCCAGCTGAACATGCTGAAACTACAGCTTGATCCACATTTCATGTTCAACAGTCTGGGCACATTATCGGGCATCATAGAGGAAGATCCTCGGAAAGCTAGCGAGTTTACCGTCAGGTTGGCCCATATCTACAAATATATTGTAGCCCATATCAGCGACGATACCGTTTCGCTGAACGAAAGTTTAAGATTCATCCGTGATTACTGCCATCACATCGAGATGAGATACACGGGCAACTTTGTGTTTACCATAGATGCTGGTATCTGTCACAGCGATGACGAGAAGATATTGCCACTGAGTCTTCAGCTTCTAGTAGAGAATGCCGTGAAGCATAACCAGCATTCGGAGGAGCATCCACTGGCGATACATATTTACAGGGATGGCGACTATGTATGCGTAGCGAATGCCTTCGTTCCTTATCCGGAAGAAAGTCCATCGGCTTTCTCCAGCTCAGGAATAGGCATCAAGAATCTCTTCGACCGCTATAAACTGCTGACAGCCTTCGTTCCCATCGTTCTGCAATCAGAAAAGACTTATATGGTAAAGGTGCCGATTATAATGATGAGGCAACATCAGGTTCTTCCGTGATTTTTTCTTTAGCTTTACATCGCTGAGATTTCCATATTTTCAACTGACTCCAATTTATTCATGAATATTGCAAATACAACAACGAATAGCAATATATTGTAAATCAACGCGTTACATATTTACACTTTTAGAATAACGAATAGAAATTCTATAGTTGTACGACTATAGAATTTTATTTTGCTGAAAGTGATAAAAAAGAGGAAACATGCATGTTATAATCCATCTTCTCACTGCTAGATTACCCCAAACCAAGAAAGCTAATTATGGATATAAATATTTACATTGCCACATAGCAAGGCTACTGCACATATCCTATCAACTGCTCTGTTCTATCTGCCAGGAAAAGAGGGATATTGACAAAAGTATCATCCTTTTTGAGATTAAGCATGGAATATCTGATGCGCAGACGGGGAGAATACTTCTTGTTATACTCTATCAAACTGCGCCCGGTAACACTTGTTCCCGACTTCACCTCCATAGGAATCACATCCAAACCACGCTGAATAATGAATTCTACTTCGGCCGTATTTCCTGATGCCCAATAATGAGAGCAACTGATTCCATTGGTCACCAGACTCTGAAGAACATAGTTCTCAGCCAAAGCTCCCTTATATTCCTTAAAGATTGGATTATCACTCAAATATGCCTCAGGACTCAACTCTGCAAGAACTCGCAACAAGCCCACATCAAGACTGTAAATCTTGAAGATGCTCAAATCTTCATATGATTTCAAAGGTACCTGTGGAGTAGAACACAAACTTACCTTGTATATCAGTCCTGCATTCTGAAGCCATGTAAAAGCATCCTCATATTCACGGGCTCTCGCACCAGGACGGACCAGCTGATAAACAAATTTTCTATTCTCCTTGGCCAACTGTGACGGCAATGACCGCCAGACATGCGAAATTCGATTGGCAAGCAAAGGCGTGGCATGCTTCACAAAGTCCAAGGAATAATCCTGCAGTATGCTACGAAGCATCGTTTCCACACCATTCAAATCTTTCTCTATCATCTTCATAGCCACTGCCGGCATTCCACCAGAAATACGATAGGCGGTAAAGGCTTGCGAGAGACGGTCGAAAAACACATCAGGAAGTGGTTCCAAACTATCTATCGACATATAATACTGATAGAGTCTGACATCACGCTGTTCCAGAAACTCAGAAAAAGTAACAGGATACATGTTCATGTGATCCACCTTTCCCACTGGAAACGAAAATCCCTGATGCCCAAAAGCCAACCCCTGGAGCGAACCGGCACAAGCCACAGCATACTCGGGGGTCTTTTCGCAGAAATATTTCATGGCACTAATGGCTTCCGGACAATCCTGTATCTCATCAAGGATAAGCAAAGTCTTTTGAGGCAAGATTGGCTCGGATGTAAGATACGACAACTGCTCGATGATTTGCAGCGGGTTCTTGATCTTGCGAAAGATATCACAAACACCCTCTTCTTCATCAAGACTGAAATAAGCACAATGCTCAAAGCTGTCTTTTCCAAATTTCTTCAGCACCGATGTCTTGCCTACTTGTCGAGCTCCCAGCATCATCAATGGCTTGCGGTCTCTACGCTCTTTCCATTGCTCCAATTCGTGAATAATCGTTCTGTTAAACATATCCTTATTTTTCTTGAAGTGGGGAAAATGTGGATTTTTACACATTTTTGATACCTCTTTTGTGTAATTCTCCACATTTTCCACACTTGAATCCATAATCATGGGGCAAAAGTACTAAAAAACAAGCAAGGAAACAAACTTCCTCACGTTCTTTATATTACTTTTAACCAACTTTACCATATTCCCGGAATCTAAAAGGGTGCGTCATAAGATAATTATTCACCCTCTTCTTGTTGTTGGAAGAGATAGGATAAGTTGTTGGAAGAGATAGGATAAGTTGTTGGAAGAGATAGGATATGTTGTTGAGGTAGTCAGTATCTCCGGTCGCACAACAGCTGTTGTGCGCTTGCATAACAGCTGATATACGCATGCACAACAGCTGTTGTGCATGCGGTGATCAACTGTTATGCGCCAACTATTATCTAGACTTATGACATACCCTCTTTTTAATTAGGCATTTCCTAGTCAAGGGTGCTTATTTATTATGCTACTATTATTATTTAAAGCTCAACACCTTATTTTCAACCATCAAGGCATGCTGAGGAACAATTTTTCTTGGCGTTCCGCCAGATTACAATCCGGAAGAACGCCTGGTGGGCTATATATCCGTATTTTACTCAACCTCTTCTATTTTCTTCAATTTCCAACCTTCAAATTGCATCACAATTTTATGAAGCAGGGTATCTTGACGCAATGCCTTAACTCTTGGAGCTTCAGCATAGCGATGAATCTGAGCTACGGCTTCATTCCATTGAGCCTCAGCCTTCGTTGTTTTTCTATCTTCACAAAGAGCAGAGAAATCCTTCTTTGGCAACACCTTCAGTTCTATGATGTAACTATGCTTTACAGCATAATGAGCCAAATTAGGCAATAAGAAGAAATCACAAAAGCCATGATTCAACTCTAACTCAGGTGCTGTGATATAGTAATTGCAAAGATTCAGATATGCCATGAAGAAGCCTTGTATATTCCTCTCCCCTTCTATACCATCACGCACTGAAGAAACCTTAGCATAAGACTCTGCCAGGAACGTCAGCCCTTCTTGCCATTTGCCCTCATAGGCCATGTCGTAAAAACAATCATCGAGTTTAGACGTATCAATAGGCAACTTCTCCTCAAACATCTCCTTGAGATAATCATAATACTGCTTGCGAACATTATTGTTAGGAATCCCTAAAACCATACGATCACCACGAGTGCCCTTAATAGTGAGCATGCCATAATAGAACAACAGACTTGGAAATATATTCGGGTCCGTCAACTGGTAGGCAGAAAAACTCTCCTCTAAGTGAGCTACTATTTCACCCGTTTCTGCTATCGTCTTGATAATACTCTTGCGATCGCCATCAAGTTTGTCAAGCTGAATGAGTTTTTTCATTTTGCTATAGTCGGTCCTAGTGTTACGGTCTATCATTTCCTTTGGCGCCTTTCCCTCGTTTATATAATTACGAAGATAATAAACCACCATGTCGCAATTGAAGACCTTGCTTTGTGTATTCAAAGCCCCCTCTGCAAAACAATAGTTATCATACCAAGGCTTCATATCATTAATCATCCACTCAATGTTGCAATCGGCAGCCAACTTACCCATACTTTTAAAATAGGTGAACATTTTACGTACATCTTCCTGAGAAAAACCAAGCATTTGATTGAAAGCCTTCTTGGTTGAGATGTGCCAACCAATATTAAAGCCACTTGTCACATCATCAAGGGTTACCGGACTTACACCCGTCATGAAAATACGGGTAAATGTACCCTTAAACTTCTTGAATACATCACGATAAAATCCATCGGCATGGGTGATGGCATGATACACATCTTCTCCCTTCTCATTGAGAATCGTATTCGTAAAATTATCATATTCATCAATAATCAGATAATTCTGGAGTCCCAGCTTCTGAGATTCATCATTGATTAAGATAAGTTTCGTATTGGCAGTGGGAGCCTCATACACCTTTTGAATGAACTCTGGAGAATAATGGTCACGATAGATATCCACAAAGCTATCAAACTTCACACGACAATACCGATCGAACTCCACTTCGACATCCTCTATTTTTCCACCAACACTCGAAAAGTCGAGGTGAAGTATCTGATACTTACCTTGCCAACGGGTAGGATGCTGTCCTATCCACAAATCTCCAAACCATCTATTGAATTGCTCAGGAGTTGTATTGCAGTCATAATAAGACTTAAGCATGCTGATAAACAGACTTTTACCAAAACGACGAGGTCGAATGAAGAACAAAAAGCGCCCTTCATTCTCCAATGTAGGTATGTACATCGACTTATCTACATAATAAAGGTTTTCATCCCTCATGACGGTAAAATCAGACACACCATAGGGTATCTCTTTGATTTCATCTGGCTGCAACATCTTAGATTTATTTTCTATCATAACCATGGAGTATTAATAATACAACTGCAAATATAAGCATATTTTTTGAGAAAGCAATCAGAAACGAAGGGAAAAAACAGATAAGACACAAAAAAGAGTGCACTGTAACAAACAATGCACTCTTTTTTTATTATCTTAATTCCTTATCCAGGAAATATTATCTGATGAACAACAGCTCACGATACTTTGGCAAAGTCCAAAGTTCATCGGCTACCAGGAGCTCGAGCTTGTCTATCTGATAACGGATTTCCTCCATCTTTGGAGCTACCGTGTCGTGATATGCTACTGCCTTCTCGCGCTCGCTCTCTATCTTGTTGGCTACCTTGCGGGCATCTACCAATGCCTCTACACCACGCTCTATTGCCTCGGTGCGCTCGGCTATCTCACGGATAATCTTCACGTTGCGGGCTGTCAGTTTCTTACCTTCCTCGCCACCGAAGATGTGAATCATGCCCTCTACGTTCTTTGCCAGACGGCTCTGATAGTGGGTAGCCACAGGGATAATGTGGTTCATGCTCAAGTCGCCCATCACACGAGCCTCAATCTGAATCTTCTTGGTATAGGTCTCCCACTTCACCTCGTTGCGTGCCTTCAACTCGCTCTCGCTCATCACGTTGGTCTTGGCAAACATCTCGATGCTTTCCTTGTCCAGATAACGGTCGAAGACTACCGGGCAGGATGCCTCGCAGTCCAGACCTCGCTTCTGAGCCTCTTCCTTCCACTCATCAGAATAGCCGTTGCCGTCGAAGCGGATAGGCTTGCAGGTCTTGATATCCTCGCGTACAATATCTATAATAGCCGATGTCTGGTCCTCGCCCTTAGCAATCAAGGAATCTACACGAGCCTTGAAGTCTTCGAGAGCCTCAGCTACGGCAGCATTCAGTACGATGAGAGATGAAGCACAGTTGGCCTCTGAACCTACAGCACGGAACTCGAAACGGTTTCCGGTGAAGGCGAATGGAGAGGTACGGTTGCGGTCGGTGTTATCGATCATCAGCTCCGGAATCTCAGGGATATCCAGCTCCATACCCTTCTTGCCAGCCAGGGCGAAGAGTTCTTCCTTGTCTGCCTTCTCGATATGGTCGAGCAGGTCGGTGAGCTGCTTACCGAGGAATGAAGAGATGATGGCTGGTGGTGCCTCGTTGGCTCCCAAACGATGGGCATTGGTAGCACTCATGATAGAAGCCTTCAGCAGTCCATTATGCTTATAAACGCCCATCAGGGTCTCTACGATGAAGACTACGAAGCGAAGATTGTCCTCCGGTGTCTTGCCTGCTGCATGGAGCAGTACGCCGGTATCGGTGCAGAGACTCCAGTTGTTGTGCTTGCCCGAACCATTCACACCAGCGAATGGCTTCTCGTGAAGGAGCACACGGAAACCGTGCTTGTGAGCCACACGCTTCATCAGACTCATCAGGAGCATATTATGGTCTACGGCAAGATTGCACTCCTCATAGATAGGTGCCAGCTCAAACTGGTTTGGTGCCACCTCGTTATGACGGGTCTTGCAAGGGATGCCGAGTTCGAGCGCCTGTACTTCCAGATCCTTCATGAAAGCCTGCACACGCTCAGGGATGGTTCCGAAATAGTGGTCGTCCATCTGCTGGTTCTTCGCAGAGTCGTGTCCCATCAGAGTACGGCCTGTGAGCATCAGGTCAGGGCGAGCCGAATAGAGACTCTCATCTACCAGGAAGTACTCCTGCTCCCATCCGAGATTGGTCTGCACCTTCTTCACCTGAGGGTAAAAATAGTGGCACACCTCGGTAGCCGCCTCACTCAGAGTATGGAGCGAGCGGAGCAATGGAGCCTTGTAGTCCAAAGCCTCACCGGTATAAGATATAAAGATGGTAGGGATACAGAGGGTATCGTCGATAATGAACACAGGCGATGTTGGATCCCATGCAGAATAGCCACGAGCCTCGAAGGTATTGCGGATACCGCCATTAGGGAATGAGCTGGCATCAGGTTCCTGCTGGACAAGCAATTTGCCAGAGAATTCCTCAATCATACCACCCTTTCCGTCATGCTCCACGAAGGCATCATGCTTCTCGGCAGTACCTTCTGTCAATGGCTGGAACCAGTGAGTATAATGTGTTACCCCGTTTTCCTCAGCCCAGAGCTTCATGCCGGCAGCCACGGCATCAGCGATGGAACGGTCCAGACGAGTACCGTTGTCTATCACATCGATGAGTTTCTCATACACATCAGATGGCAGATACTTGTACATCTTCTGGCGGTTGAATACATACTTGGCGAAGTACTCCGAAGGGCGCACCTTGGGAGCCTTTACCTCTACAGGTCTTTTCTTAAAGGCATCGGCTACAACCTCAAATCTCAAATTAGCCATTCTTTCTTTTATTATTAATTATAAGTTTGCGGGTGCAAAGTTACGAAAAAATGAGCAAATTGCTAGCGTTTGAGCGTATTTTTTATGCAAAATTCAAACTTTTCTTATTCTTAGCCTGCAAAAGATAAGACAATTCACGCATATTATTTCTCGGATTTGAGTATTTTATCGCCGATTATTTCTCGGATTTGAGTATTTTAACGCGATTTATTTCTCGGATTTGAGTATTTTCGCTATATTTGCACCTGTTATTCAAACAGTTACGATTATGGCAGAATATATACATAGAAACATAGACTCAGAACTCATCGTCTGGAAGGAAGATTCCATGCGGAAGCCCTTGCTGCTTCGTGGTGCCCGTCAGGTTGGGAAGTCATCAGCAGTTAAAAACTTGGGAAAGCAATTCGAGTATCTCGCCGAGGTAAACTTCGAACGTAACAAGGCAATCAAAGCCTTCTTTCAGGGGGATATTGACGTACGATTGATTGCTAAAAAAATCAGTAGCTATATCAATGTCCCTATAGAAGCAGGTAAGACGCTCCTCTTTCTCGACGAAATCCAGGAATGCCCTGAAGCCATCATGGCACTACGCTTCTTCAAGGAAGATTATCCTGAACTGCATGTCATAGCCGCAGGATCACTTCTGGAATTTACGCTTCAGGAGCTCCCTACTTTTGGAGTAGGAAGGATTCACTCGCTCTTCATGTATCCGATGACTTTCGATGAATTCCTGTATGCCAATCACGAAGAAGGACTCATTCTTCTCCGTAATGAAGCATACGGAAAACAGTCTTTAGATCAAGCCTTCCATGATAAACTCGTGGAATACTTCCGCACCTACCTGCTTGTTGGAGGCATGCCGGAATCTGTTCTGGCATGGACCAAGACACACGATTTCAACCGATGCAGAAACATCCAGGAAGACATCATTCTGACATACGAAGATGATTTCAGCAAGTATAAAAAGAGAGTCAACCCAGATTTACTGCGCACAACGATGCGTGGCATCTGTCATCAGGCAGGAGAGAAGTTGACATACAAGCAAATATCAGCAGATTATCAGAGTTCACAAATCAGAGAAGCCCTCCGCCTGTTGACACTTGCAGGAATCGTTACTCCTGTGGTCGCTACCTCGGGCAATGGTATTCCGCTGGATGCGGAAGCTGACGAGAAAAGCATGAAGGTCCTCTTTCTGGACCCAGGATTACTGTTAGCTGTGCTTCAACTGGAAGGCGACCTGTCTCAGCAGCTCATAGAACTTATTTTAGCCGGCACTCCTCAGGAACTTGTCAATAAGGGAGGCGTAACAGAAATGGTTGCCGGACTCGAGATAATGCGTTACAAACCATGCATCCAGCGCCAGAAGATGTTTTATTGGGAGCAGAAGGGGAAGAGTGTTGCCGAGATAGACTATCTGGAAATCCACAACATGAAGATTACACCTATCGAAATCAAATCGGGCACTCAGGGCGGCATGAAGAGTCTCTGGCTATTCATGAGAGAGAAAAAGCTCACCGAAGCATTCCGTTGTTCCTTAGAGAATTTTGGATCATTTGATTACATTGACAAGCAGGACGATAATGCCATAAGGCATGTCACCATACTGCCTCTCTATGCATTATCCCTATTGAGAAGCCGTTGATAGTCTGCTAACAAGCAGGATTAGGAATAAAAGTGCCTTTTTCCTACATGGCGACGTAATCTTTCCTACGTCCTGACACAGAAACTCCTGCGTCGCCATGTAATTTCAAGGGCATTAGAAGAGAAAAAATCCCTTGCAACCACTAGAGTCGCAAGGGATTCACATTATCCACTTATCTATTTGTACCTTAAGGGTTTATTGAAGATTGGAGGTCGGCAATTAGAAACGGTATACAACAAAGCTGTTTGGCTTCATCTTCACGTTCAACATATTGCCCTGAACCTGTGCATCTGATACTACAGGAACAACCACATTTTTATTGTCTATCTTGTTTTCTGCCTGAATATCGTCGGCATGGAGAGCGGTTACCTTACCTGGGTTCAACTTCTTGATACCATTAAAGGTGACGTTGATTTCCTTTGCCTCGTTAGAGGTGTTGGCAATCTTTACGATGTAGCTCTTGGTAGTCTTGTCGAAACAAGCGGTGGCATAGAGACCATTCTCGCCTGCTACAGCCTTGCCGTTCTCGGTAAGTTTCAACACATTGGTACCCTTGTTCTCACCGTAGAGCTGCTGAACATAGTAGTTGGCAGAACGGACAGAGCTAAGGTTATCGAACCAGATGAGGTCCGGACGCCACTGCCATCCCTCTACATGAGCGAAGAGAGGTGCATAGGTAGCCTGATAAACCACATCAGCATTACGCTCCAAACCGGTCATGAAAGCTGCCTCAGAAAGGGCTGTCTCCCAAGAGTTTGGATCATTCTCGGCATGAGCAGCATACTCACCGGCAAAGACCTTAGGACCCTTGCGGTCGTACTTGTCGTAACGGCTGGCATTGCTGCGGAACCATTCCGGACTCTTGTAGTAGTGCTCATCCACCATGTCTACGCCCAACTTGCGCATCTGCTTCCAACCGTAGTCGAAGTCCTTGCCATCAGCAGATGGACCAGATGAACCGCAGATCTTGATCTTTGGATACTTGGCATGAATCTGTTCCATGAACTTCTGCAGACGCTCAGGATACATCGGACCCCACTGCTCGTTACCGATACCAATCTGCTTCAGATTGAATGGTGCAGGATGACCCATATCAGCACGGAGCTTACCCCACTTAGAGGTGACAGGACCATTGGCAAACTCGATGAGGTCGAGTGCATCGTCGATATAGCTCTGGAGATCCTTGACTGCTACATGTGCATTAGGATCCTTATCATCGTTCTGATACTGGCAAGCCAGACCTACAGAGAGAATAGGCAATGGCTCAGCACCAATCTTCTCTGAAAGGAGGAAATACTCATAGAAGCCCAAGCCCAATGACTGATAGTAGTTAGGGAAAAGGCGATGTGGGAAGGTATCTCTCCAGCGGTTCTCGTTCAGAGGACGGTTCTCAGGAGCACCCACAGAGTTCTTCCACTCATAACGGGTATCGAGGTCGGTTCCCTCTACGATACATCCGCCAGGGAAACGGAAGATGCCTGGCTTCAGGTCGGCAAGATCCTGTACGAGGTCGGCACGGAGACCATTCCAGTTGTCCTCAGGGAAGAGAGAGATATGGTCGAGATCTACGCTCTCAGAACCCTTCTCCAGATAAACACGCATCAAACCCTTGGCATCGGTCTGAGGAGAAGTAAGGGTAGCAGTAAGCTTCTGCCATTTATTATTGGTGATGTTGATGACCTGCTTGGCAATGACATCATTCTTTGAATTGACGAGTTCTACGCGAATCTTGCCCTGCTTGCCATCGATGAGATGAAGACGGCCATATACAGTGAAATCGTACTTCATATCCTTCTTCAAGCCCATGCCGAAGAAGCCACGGTTCTCAAGACCAGTCTGCTTCTCACGTGCGCCTGCGCTCTCAAGTGTTACATAATGAGGGTTGCGGTCGAAGGCAGGTTTTACGTCGCTGAGGGTTACATTTCCGAATGTATTCCATCCCATCAGGCGCTGTGGGAATTCGAAGGAACGGTTCTCTACCATCTCTGCATAAAGACCACCATCGGCACCGAAGTTGATATCCTCGAAGAAGATACCATACATGGTAGGCTGGATTTCTGCTCCAGGCTTGTTAGCCTGAACAGTAAACTGATGCTGTGCGAAAGCTCCGAGTGAAGACATCGCCAGCAATGCTGCTGCGAAAATTTTTGCTTTTCTCATATTGTTTGTTATTTTTATTTTTTAGGTCTGTACTTGCACCTAATTAAATATAGGTGGTGCAGTAATTTGCTGCAAAGATTACACAAACGAGCGCAATGAAAGCTTGCTTTCAAATTGCCGAGTGCAGTAAATCTTCTGCAAAGATAAAAAAAACCACCCCGAATGAGGTGGATTTTCTGTTTAAATATATTGGATTTTCGTATAAATCCCTGCTTTTCTACTATTTATCTAATGGAATGAGCACGAAAGTGAAGTTCTTATCGCCATAATGGAGGCGATATTTCTCCAATGGCCATGCACCCCATGAGTTCTCACCAGCCACACCAGAATGCTCTGCATCGAGGAAGAGATTGGTGAATTTTGACTTCTTCAGGTTGAAACTGTGACGCTGATCCTTGTCATCACCATCATCCAGCTCTTCTGTATCGAAGTGGATAGCGGAAGCATAGAATGGCTTGCAGCTCTTCACCTTGAATCCGAAGCCGGAAGCATCGGTCTGGTTCCACCAGCGCATATCGTCCTTGGTACCACTCTCCTGTGGACGGATGTATGGGAAGTACTGGTTGTCGGCATCATCGCTATAGATTCCGATGCGCATGCAGTCCTCACGGTCTGAATAGTTCTCGATAGGACCACGGCCGTAATACTGGCTCTTGTCCATATCGTATGGCAACTGCATCAGCATACCGAAACGGAACAGATCGCTGACCTTGGCATCATCAGAAGCATCAAACTCCTGGCTTACCTTCATCGCACCGGTGTTAGGCATGATGAGATAATCGATTTCCAGCTCGCCCTTCACCTCTGGCATCTCATAGGTTGCACAGATATTGATGGTGTTTGCCTTCTTGTCCTTCTCTGCAGATACATACTTCAGGTTCATGACAGGGTTCTTCCAAACCTGGAACTTCTTCTGCAGGCCGGCACCGAAATCATTATCGGTAGGAGCACGCCAGAAGTTTGGCTTCAGGGTACCGCCCTCGCCGAGGAGCGACTTGCCACGATAGGTATATTCAGAGATGAGACCGGTGGTACGGTTCACCTTCACGGTCAGATCAGGAGTAGTAACGGTGATATCCTGCTCGCCCTTCTTGTCGATGAGTTTAGCCTTCACCTTCTTGCCATTCTGAGCCTTAGCCATGTTGTCTGCACAATGACCGCAGCACTTCTTCTCCTTCACTGCCAGCTGGGCATAAGCCACAATCTGACCAGCCTCCATCAGAGGTTCAGCCTTCTTCAGACGGAAATCGATGTTGAGGAACACCTCCTTGCCCTTTACCTTAGAAAGGTCGTAAGGGATGGTGAAGTTCTTAGTCTGCTGGGCAGCTACATCGATATCAGCGATGGTACCGTTCTGAGTCTCCACGCCATCCTCAATGAGGCTCCATGCCAAGGCATAGTTGCTCAGATCGCGGAAGAAGTTCTCATTGTATACACTTACTTCGCCCTTCTCTGCATTCACCATCTTAGCCCAGATGTTCTGATACTGGTAGGCAACCTCGTAGGCATGAGGATTGAGCTGACGGTCAGGACCGATGATACCATTGCAGTTGAAGTTATTGTCGCTAGGGTCGTAATTATTGTAATCACCACCGTAGCAGTATTCTATCTTGCGGAGCTCTTCATTGCTCATCTTCTCAGGATTCTTGATGGTCATCGGCTTCAATACCTTGCGGTGCAAGCCCTGGTCAACGAAATCCCAGTCGAAACCACCCTGGAAGATTGGATACTTGCGTACCAAGTCCCAGTAATCCTTCAGGTTACCACCCGAATTACCCATGGTATGGTTGTACTCGCACTGGATGAGCGGCATCGGACTGTTAGGGTCCTTCGCATACTTTTCACAAGCACTTACAGGATAGTACATAGGGCAGAAGATATCGGTACCCTCGCCTCTGCGAGCCTGCTCATACTGAACCGGACGGCTCTGGTCCTGGCTCTTGATCCACTTGTAAGCCTGCAGGAAGTTATCGCCCATCACAGTCTCATTACCCATACTCCAGGTTACGACACTAGGATGATTGAAGTACATGGAAACATTGTGCTGGTTGCGCTCCATAATCTGCTTGGCAAACATCGGTTTCTTGGCAGCTGCATCATCGCCATACTGGAAACCGTGACTCTCCTGGTTAGCCTCAGCTACCACATAGATACCATACTCATCGCAGAGTTCGTACCAGCGTGGATCGTCAGGATAGTGGCAGGTACGGACAGCGTTGATATTCAGGCGCTTCATAGTCTTGATATCCTGAATCATGCGCTCCATGCTCAATACATAACCTCCATCAGGGTCCATCTCATGACGGTTGGCACCCTTGATGAGCACAGGCTGACCGTTGACAAGGAACTGCTTGTTCTTGATTTCCACCTTGCGGAAACCTACCTTGACAGGAGTCATGCTAGCCGATTTCATCTCGTCCTTCTTCTGAGCACCCATCAGGGAAACCTGCAGGGTATATAAATAAGGTGTCTCGGCACTCCACTTCTGAGGATTAGCTACCTGCAGAGAGAAATTGGCAGAACCGTTCTTGGCTACGCCAGTAGTGGTTGCTACCTGCTTGCCGTCCTTGTCGAACAGGATGAAGGCCAATTTGCCATTACCCTTTACCTTGGTAGAGATATTGAGCACACCATCCTTGTAGTTGTTTACAAGGTCAGGAGTAACACGGATATCCTCCAAATGCAACTGGGCATCGCGGGCAAAGAGATAGCTTTCACGAGCCACACCACTCAAGCGCCAGAAGTCCTGATCCTCATCCCAGGAACCATCGCACCAGCGGAAGGTCTGGAAGGCAATCAGATTCTTGCCCTTCTTCAGATAAGGAGTGATGTCAAACTCGGCAGCTACCTTGCTATCCTCTGCATAACCGGCAAACTTGCCGTTTACATAGAGATATATGTTGGAAGTAACGCTACCGAAATGGGCTACAACCTGCTTGCCATCCCAGTTGGCAGGAATGTCGATGATACGGCGGTAAGAACCAACATGGTTGTCCTTGGTAGGAACTGCTGGTGGCTGCTGGTCAAAATGTCCACGCCATGCAAAACCATTATTTACATACTCCGGATCGCCAAATCCATTCATCTCCCAGTTGCCTGGAACATTCATGGTCTTCCATTTGGAATCATCAAGATCTTCCTTGTAGAAATCGGTAGGACGCTGGTCGGCATTAGCCACCCAGTAGAACTTCCAGGTTCCGTCGAGCGAAAGGAAATACTTGCTCTCCGTCTTGTTCATGTGCAGGATATCCTTGCTCACGATCTTACCGTCTTTCTCAAAAACCCAGTCATCTGCCGGATAGGTGAAGAAATTGGTGTGCAACGGAAAACGATTGATGGCATTCACCTGAAGGTCGTGCCATTCTGTGTAAGTTGGCTGTTGGATGGTCGTCTTATTCAACGACTTAATGGCAGTCTTCGGTTTGGTTGCACCAAAGGTTGCCATTGCTAATCCTGCCAAACTCAATGTTACGAACAGTCTCTGTTTCATGTTTGTTAGTTATTTATACATTAGATTGAAATTACACCTTATTATATATAGGCTATTCTATACCTTATTATATATAGGCATATCCTGGAGCATCTTATATACCTCCATGTTGCCGGTAGCCTCAGCTAAGCAACTGCAAATATATGAAAATTAAGTTAGAAACAAGCAGAACGACCGTTTTTTTATTGTTTTTTCAACACCGGAGCACCATTTTTCCAAGAAATAGGTACCCATACCATCATAGAAAGGCATATAAATATATAAAACTTTTTCAATATCCGCTAAAAGAAAATGACAAAAAAGTTTGGTGTTTCAAAAAAAATGCAGTATCTTTGCCATCATAAAATAAACAACGAAACGAGATAAAAATTATGATGACAATCGAAGAATACAGAGCAGCCATCTTGCAGGCTTTGCTCGAAACTAAGAACGAGGACGGCACTCCAGCCATTACTCCAAAGGAAGCACAGGAAGCACTCAACGGATTTACCGACGATGAGTTGCAAGACGGAATCCTATGGAATTCGCCCGAAGACGTGGCAGCTATTATCCTCGAGGGGTAATTCACGGAAGCAAGATCCAACATCAACAAATGAAGTTAAATCCAACTGTCAAATGATAAGAAAAGGAGTAGAGACTTATTCATAGTCTTTGCTCCTTTTTCGCTTTTTCTATCTTCTTTTTTCGTTTTTAGTTCCGTTTCTCTTTCCTTTCTTCCTAAAATCCTCTTATAAAAAGCTTCCTTCAAAAGCCTTGTAAGACTTCATTTCTGTTGCAAAAGCAATAAAAAACTAAAGAATGCGACAAAAAACAAAAGAATGTGCAATTTTTCTTTCACAATTCAATTATTATTTGTAAATTTGCAGCCGCATAAACGGAAAGGGAACTTGCAAATCCCTCTTCAATCAGTTTAAAAAGATAATTTTACCGGTAAAAAAGATATATTAAATAATGAAGATAGAAAACGAAATCATCAGCTCGGTCATCGCTGCGGTGAAGGAGCTTTATGGTCAGGACGTACCAGAGAAGATGGTAGCCCTGCAGAAGACCAAGAGTAATTTCGAAGGTAACCTTACCCTCGTCGTATTCCCATTCCTCAAAATGTCAAAGAAAAAGCCTGAGGATACAGCACAGGAAATCGGCGAATACCTGAAGAAAAACTGCGCTAACGTTATCGCAGACTTCAACGTGGTTAAGGGTTTCCTCAACCTTTCTATCGCTCCTGCCGCTTGGGTAGGACTCTTGAACACCATCAACGCTGACCCTAAGTTTGGTGAGAAGCCAGTTACTGAGAACAGCCCGCTCGTCATGATTGAGTACTCTTCTCCTAACACCAACAAGCCTCTCCACCTCGGTCACGTTCGCAACAACCTCCTCGGCTGGTCATTGGCCCAGATTATGGAGGCTAACGGCAACAAGGTAATCAAGACAAACATCGTTAACGACCGTGGTATCCACATCTGTAAGTCTATGCTCGCCTGGCTCAAGTGGGGCAATGGCGAAACTCCTGAAACTTCCGGCAAGAAGGGCGACCACCTCATCGGCGACTACTATGTAGCCTTCGACAAGCACTATCGTGAGGAAATCGCAGAACTCAAGGCTCAGTATATGAAGGATGGCATGGACGAAGAAGCTGCCACAGAGAAAGCTAAGGTAGAGGCTCCGCTGATCAAGGAGGCTCACGAAATGCTCGTAAAGTGGGAGAACAACGACCCTGAGGTTCGTGCTCTCTGGCAGAAGATGAACAACTGGGTTTACGCTGGCTTCGATGAGACTTACAAGATGATGGGTGTAAGTTTCGACAAGATATATTATGAGTCAAATACTTACCTCGAGGGTAAGAAGAAGGTAGAGGAAGGACTGGAGAAGGGTCTCTTCTTCCGCAAGGATGATAACTCTGTTTGGGCTGACCTCACCAACGAGGGCCTCGACCAGAAGCTCCTGCTCCGTTCTGACGGCACCTCTGTTTATATGACTCAGGACATCGGTACTGCCGACCTCCGTTTCAAGGATTTCCCTATCGACAAGATGATCTATGTAGTAGGTAACGAGCAGAACTACCACTTCCAGGTGCTCTCTATCCTGCTCGACCGTCTCGGCTTCAAGTGGGGTAAGGACTTGGTTCACTTCTCTTACGGAATGGTAGAGTTGCCTAACGGTAAGATGAAGAGCCGCGAGGGAACCGTAGTAGATGCAGACGACCTGATGGCAGAGATGATTAAGGATGCTCGCCAGACAAGCGATGAGCTCGGCAAGTTCAAGGACATGAGCGAGGAAGAGCGCCAGGAGATTTCACGCATCGTGGGTCTCGGAGCGTTGAAGTACTTCATCCTCAAGGTAGATGCCCGCAAGAACATGCTCTTCAACCCAGAAGAGAGTATCGACTTCAACGGCAATACAGGTCCTTTCATCCAGTATACCTATGCTCGTATCCGCAGCATCATGCGCAAGGCAGCAGCCGAGGGCATCGAGATTCCTGCTGAGTTGGGCGCCGATGCTCCTATCAACGAGAAGGAGATTGACCTCATCCAGAAGATGAACGACTTCGCAGCAGCCGTAGCCGATGCCGGCAACAACTACAACCCTGGTGGCATTGCTAACTACTGCTACGAGTTGACCAAGGAGTTCAACCAGTTCTATCACGACTACAGCATCCTGAATGCTGAGAGCGAGGCTGAGAAGATTACCCGTCTGGTTCTTGCAGCCAACGTGGCAAAGATTCTGAAGAACGGTATGTCTCTGCTCGGCATCGAGGTTCCAGAAAGAATGTAATATATACATAAGATATAATAACCTACAATTTAAAAATAAAAAAAATATTGACTATTTGACATAATGAGCATGGCCCTGGAGCTCGACTCCAAGGCGCATGCTCATTTCAGTTTTAGCCAATCCTTTTTGTTTTCCAACCCCAAAAAGAATAAAGATGAATAAAATGCCCGTAAATCCTCCTTCATGGAGAAACGATACCGTTTTGCCTCTACCCAACGAGGTAGTAGCCAACGCCTGGGCTGTGGATGCCGCCTGTTCCGGCAATCCCGGTCCAATGGAATACCAATGCATCGACCTTCAGACCGGTGCCCAGGTTTTCCACTATGGTCCTATCCACGGCACCAACAACATCGGCGAGTTTCTCGCCATCGTCCACGCCCTCGCCCTGATGCAGCAGAAAGGCATTACCGACAAGATCATTTATAGCGACAGCGTGAATGCCCAGCTCTGGGTAAGCAAGAAACAATGCAAGACCAAACTGGAGCACACTCCCCAGACCGAACAGCTCTATCAGGTCATCGCCCGAGCCGAAAACTGGCTCCGCACCCACCCCATCACCATACCTATTATAAAATGGGAGACGAAGAAATGGGGCGAGATTCCAGCCGATTTCGGAAGAAAGGGATAAAAAGGACATTTTTATGTGCCTTTCCCGAAATAATACCCGTAAAAGCTTGCAATTTCAGATATTTTGCTTAATTTTGCAGCTATTATCGTATTAAACATACATAATCGTAAGAATGGAAATAGAAAAAGAAACAATATTATTAATGTCGAAAGGAGACAAGAAAGCATACGAAACGATGTTCCGCAGGTTCTATCCTAAGGTACACCGTTTTGTAGCCATGCTCTTGAAAAACGAAGATGATGCAGATGACGTCAGCCAGCTCATCTTCTTAAAGGTATGGAACAAGCGCGAGAAGTTTGCCGATATCCAAGACTTCGATTCCTACCTCTTTATTTTGGCAAAATATACTGTCATCAACTATATTTCCTCCAAGCATATCATCCCAATAGATATAGACAGTCTGCCAGACAGATACGCCAACGAATCTTCGCCACATGACGATGTGGTGGCAAAGGATACCCAGCTGCTCATCGACATGGTGGTAGAAAGCATGCCGCAGCAACGCCAGCAGATTTATCGCATGAGCCGCGAGCAGCATCTCAAGAACGAAGAGATAGCCCAGCGCCTGGGTATTCAGAAGAAAACGGTAGAAAATCATCTTAACCTAGCTCTTAAAGAAATTAAAAAAGCCTTATATTTGATGATTTTGTTACCTTGGCATTGGGTGTAACACCATTGAAACATGTCTTAAAAGTAAATGAAGTTTTTATTATGGCAACAAAGATAAGGGATATCATAGATTATTATAGCGGGCACAATGTGCCGGATGAAATAAAAGAAAGGGTATTAGATAGGATTTCCAATACACAAGACGATAAAGAGGCGAACGAGGCATTTAGAGAATTATGGGACAAGGCTGATTCAGCCTATATGGAAGAAGAAGAAATTTCTGCTGCATACAACCGCCTCTTCGAAACAGAAGAAACAAGAGAAATAGAAAAGAAAAAATCGCTTCGAATCTTCAACTTTGCCAAACTGGCTGCCGTCTTCGTACCGCTGCTGATGCTGATTGTATTCGGCAAGCTCTACGTCCAGATGAACAACCAACTCAAGGATATAAAACTGGCAACCATGCTCCAGGAGCATACCATCAACGAAGAGAGCAAAGTCATCGCCTTGGCAGACGGAACGAAAGTAAGACTCAGCCAGAGTTCCGTACTCCTCTATCCTTCCTCTTTCAAGGGAGCAGAAGAACGCAAGGTTTTCCTGTCGGGAGAGGCATTCTTCGACATCAGGCATGATGATGCCCAGCCGTTCCACGTCAGCACTCCTCATTTCGAGATTACCGACTTGGGCACCTCTTTTACGGTTTCATCTTATTCAAATACAGATGAAGTATCTGCCACACTCAAAACCGGCAAGATAGAACTCCGCATCATAGGTCAGGAAGACAAGGTTTACAGCATGAAACCTAACGACCAGTTAGTATATAATGTAAAGACCAAGGCAGTAAACCTCCGCAAGGTTTCGGCCGAAGAAGATGGTACAAGCTGGCGCAACAAGGAGATTGACCTGAACGATGTTACGCTGGCAGAAGCTGGTAAGATTCTTGGTAATGCATACGGAGTGAAATTCACCTTCCGTTCAAAGAATCACCAGAACACGAAGGTTACAGTTCATTTCAACCGTGGCGAAACCCTCTCGGGAGCCATGTTTGTTCTGAAGAACCTGGTTCCTGGTCTGAAATATGAAGTGAAGAAAGATGAAGTAATCATCAGATAGGCATATATTATAATAGGTAAAGAAAAGGTGCATTATGTAAAAATGATGCGCCTTTTTTCATAAAAGTGTATCTCTGCGGGGGATATGGAAACAGAAATAATAACATAAACTGGAAATATCATGATAAAGAATTTGATTTTTGATTTTGGAAAAGTACTCGTAGATTACGAATACTTTGAAACGCTTGACCAGATATTCAAGACCCACGAACAGGCTGAAGAATTCTACCACCTTCTGATAGACGGCAAGTGGAATGAGAATATGGATCGCGGAGATTCTTTCGAAGAAACCTTCTGCAAGATGCAGCAGATCATGCCGCAATACAAGGAAGAAATAGCAACCGTAGCCCAGCGCTTTAACGATTTTGTAAGGGGCGAAAAAGAAGGAATGCGCAGTTTGCTGACCCAGTTGAAGGCAGAAGGCTACCACCTTTACGGACTTTCCAACTGGTGTACCAAGGTTCACGAGACGATGGCCCAATATCCCATCTTCCAGCTTCTGGAAGGACAAGTGATTTCTTCAGAAGAGAAAATCATCAAACCCGACAGAGCTATTTATGAAAGAATCTGCCAGAAATACAATCTGAAACCGGAAGAATGCCTTTTTGCTGACGACAGAATGGAGAACGTAGAAGCCGCCCAACATTTCGGAATGCAGGCCATCTGCTTTGAGGATGCCGCACAGTATGAACGGGAATTGAGAAAAATCGTTATAAATAGTTAATAACCTTCCCAAAAGTTTCCATATATAGATTCTTTTACTTATATTTGCACATGTTTTAAATATAAGACAAATAATGAAAGAAAGATTTAAGGTTCTGTTTTCAAAAGACGCTGACGACTTTTTGGAAAGTCTTTCACAAAAAGCAAAGGATAAGATATTGTCAAATATCCGAAAGGCTAAATATGTCTTAAATCCTAAACTCTTTAAAAAGCTGGAAGGAACTGACATATGGGAATTCCGTACAAAATATGATGGAATCCAATATCGTTTACTTGCATTTTGGGACACTTCAACTAATTCATTAGTCGTAGCAACTCATGGGTTTATCAAGAAAGTGCAAAAAACGCCAAAACAACAGATAAAGCGAGCAGAGGAAATCAGAGCATTATATTTTAAAATGAAAAGAAAGTGACTATGGAAGAAATGAAATTTTATAGTGAAGAAGAAATGCTAGATAAGCATGTCGGAAAGATTGGAACTCCTCATCGTGATCAATTTGAGGATGAAATCAACACATTCTTAATTGGCGAAGCTATTAAGGAGGCTCGTAAAAACAAAAAACTTACGCAAGAACAGTTAGGCAATCTTGTCGGAGTAAAGAAGGGACAGATATCTAAGATTGAGAATGGCAAGAACCTTACACTCAATACTATTTCCCGAGTACTTCATGCTATGGGATTACAGGCTCATCTAAATATTCCGACAGTAGGACAATATGCAATTTAGATCCTACATTTAAGATACTCATTAGAAAGAAGACAAGGGCAGAAACTCCCAGTTCAGGAAATCATACTGAACTGGGAGTTTCTGCCCTTTACCTTGCTCTTCTGTCGGCAACCGTTAGTTCTGGATATGTGATGCTTTGCGAGAAAAAAATCAATCGTATATATTATTAGGTGAGAAAATAAAAAAGAAAAACACAGTTGTTTGCGAACACAAGATATTTTTTCCAGAAAAACTTCATTTTAACAGTTTTGTAATTGGGTGTAACTCTCTTTCCCGTTGTCTTCAAGACGTAACAAGAAAATTATTAATAACTTAAATAGATAAAGTATGAATCTTAAACGAATCTCTGCGTCATGCTTCTGTTTGCTTCTGGCAGGCCAGATGACCCTTTCGGCTCAGAACGTCAGCTTCAGCTCAAACAAGGTAACGCTTAAGTCAGCTTTTGAGAAGATTGAAAAGGAATCTAAGTATAAGATTGCCTACAACTCCTCACAGTTGGATGCTAACCGTTCGGTTACATTAACCAAGAAAAGTGATGATGTCTTTGGTATGTTGAACCAATTGCTCAAAGGTACTAATTTTACCTATGAGATGGAAGGCAACTACATCGTCATCAAGCCTCAGCAAAAAGCTAAATCTCAGGCTCATGGCAAGAAAATCAAGGTACGTGGTGTAGTGAAAGACGAAACTGGCGAGCCAGTTATCGGCGCTACCGTCATGGAAAAGGGTACCACCACCAATGGTGTTGTAACCGATATTGATGGCAACTATACCATCGAGATTCCTGCCGACGGTATGTTGGCAGTATCATACATTGGCTGCAAGGACCAGGACATCAAGGTAAATGGTCGCGAAGTAATCAATGTTAACCTGGCAGATGATAATAAGGTATTGGAAGAAGTTGTGGTTGTAGGTTATGGCGTGCAGAAGAAGCGCGACGTATCTACCGCTGTGTCTTCAGTCAAGGCAGAAGCTCTCGCCAATAATCCTTCTACCGACTTCCGTCAGGCTTTGGCTGGTAAGATGCCTGGTGTTCAGGTAACTGTACCTAGCGGAGACCCAGAGGGTAGCGTAAGCATTCGCGTTCGTGGTGTAAGTACCGTCAACGCCGGTAGCGATCCTCTCTATGTAGTAGATGGTGTTCCTATGGAGCGTGGTTTTGCCAATCTGAACACCAACGATATCGAGTCTGTTGAAGTTTTGAAGGATGCGTCTGCAGCAGCTATCTATGGTAGCCGTGGTTCTAATGGTGTAGTTCTCGTTACAACCAAGAAGGGTACCTCTGATAAGCTCTCTGTTTCTTACGATGGTTACGTAGGTGTACAGAGTGTATCAAAGAAACTCGATATGATGAACGCTTACGAATATGCAGAATTCGTAAAGGATGCACACGACAACGCATATTTGGATAAAAATCCTAACGGAAGCGCTAACGATCCTAACAGTTCGCGTAAAGAAGGTTACATGAAGATTCCTGATATGTTGGTTCCATATTTGGAAGGAAAGACTGGTCTTACAGATACAGACTGGCAGGATGCGATCTTCCGTAGTGCGATGACTACCGGACACAACATTTCGCTTTCTGGTAAGTCAAACAGCATCAATTACTTCGTATCAGGTAACTATATGAAGAAAGAAGGTATCATTATCGGTTCTGACTTCGAAAAGTATGGTGGCCGTTTGAACCTCTCTGGTCAGAACAAGCGTCTGAAGTTCGGCGTAAACTTCGCACCTTCTTACTCTGTATCTAACTCAGTAAATGCTTCAGGTGCAAACGGAATCGTTCAGTCTGCATTGATGATGCCTCCTATTTTCCCTGTTTATAATCCAGACGGCTCTTATAATTATCAGGGTAATGGTTTCTTGCGTATCGGTACTGACTATCAGATTAACGAGGTGTTGAACCCTGTTGCTATGGCTCGCTTACAGTCAAATGTTACTGATCGTATGTCTATTACAGGTAAGGCATTTGCAGAATTGGAACTCATGAAGGGACTTTCTTATAAGTTCTCTATGGGTGGTGATTATTATGGTGCTCATAATGATAAATATCGTCAGTCTTCGTTGCCTTTGACGGGAAAGAATTACTATGATACTCCTTCTAATCCAACGGGTTACAGTTCTTCTTCTTTCTACTTCAATTGGTTGATAGAGAACCAGCTTACTTATACTACAACAATTAATAAGAAGCACAATATTTCTGCAGTCTTGGTACAGTCTGCTCAGAAAGAGACAATGAAGTCTGATAATGTTACGGCAACAGATTACCCTAACGACTACATCCATACAATAAATGGAGGTACTGTAACTGAGGGTGGTTCAGACAAGACTCAGTGGTCTATCGCTTCTTATTTGGCTCGTGTTCAGTACAACTACGAGGGACGCTATATGCTTTCAGCAGCAATCCGTACAGATGGTTCATCACGTTTCGGTAAGAACAACCGTTGGGGTTACTTCCCATCAGCTTCTGCCGCTTGGCGTATCAGCGATGAGCAATTCTTCAAGAATGTGAAGGAATTGTCTTTCATCAATGATATGAAGATTCGTGCCAGCTATGGTGTGACAGGTAACTTCCAAATTGGCGATTACGACCATTTGGCAACCATGTCTATTGACAACTATATTCTTGGCAATGGTCTGGCTTATGGCTACAAGCCTGATAACATCAAGCGCGACGACCTGAGCTGGGAGAAGAACCAGATGATCAACGCCGGTATCGACCTTCAGATGTTTGACGGATACCTCGGCTTATCTGTAGACTACTATAATACCAACACCTCAAACATGTTGCTTTATGTACCAGTACCTCTCTTGACTGGTTATAGCACCTCTCTTCAGAATCTGGGTAAGGTAAACAACCGCGGTTGGGAAATCGGCTTGACTTCACAGCATACATTTGCTAATGGTTTGGGATACTCATTCAATGTAAACTATGCAAAGAATACCAATGAAGTGAAAGAGTTAGGTCCTGGTAATGCACCTATTATTTCTTCTGGTAGTGTTGGTCATGCTTATTATATTACAGAGGTTGGCAAACCAATTGGTAGCTACTATCTTTTGAAGTATGATGGTGTATTCAAGAACCAGCAGGAACTTGATAGTTATCCACACCTTGCTAACGCAAAAGTGGGTGACTTCCGTTTCGTTGACGTTGATGGAAGTGGCGATATTGACTTGGACAAGGACCGTACAGTATGCGGCAACTACATGCCTAAGTTCACCTATGGTTTCGGTGGTAAGTTCTGGTACGGTGGTTTCGATATGGACTTCAATTTCCAGGGTGTTTATGGCAACAAGATTCTGAACTTGAACCGCCGTTACATCGACAACATGGAAGGTAACGTAAATGGTACTAAGGTAGCTCTTGACCGTTGGAAGAGTCCTGAAAATCCAGGTAGCGGTTGGGTAAACCGTGCTAACCGTAAGCAAACAGGTAGTAACGGACGTACTTCAACCTGGCATTTGGAAGGCGGTTCATACCTCCGTCTTCAGAACTTAGCATTGGGTTATACTTTGCCACGCACCTTTACACAGAAGTTTAAGGTAGAGAAGATGAGAGTTTATGTTTCAGGACAGAACCTCTTTACCATCACAGACTACAGCGGTTACAACCCTGAGGTAAATGCCCGTCCATCTCAGAACCTGACTCCAGGTGAGGACTATGGTACTTATCCTTTGGCAAGAACTTATATGTTTGGTTTGAACATCACATTATAAAGAATTACACAATATGAAAAAGATATTATTTTTAGCATCTTTAGTAACTTTGCTGATGACTTCATGTGGAGACAGCTTCTTTGATTTGGAGCCAGCAAGTAAAGTAACGATTGATAAGGTGTATAAGACTGCAAGTGATTATAATGTTGCTGTAGTCGGCTGCTACGCTAAGTTGCAGTCTCAGGTAAATTTCTACAAAGAATGCTGTGAGTACCGTAGCGACAACATGGAGGTGAAAGCCCCTACAGCTGGTACTCAGGACCGTTATGACATCAACCATTTTGAAGATAAGCCTTCAAATGGTATTCTGTCTAACTACTGGGCAAACTTCAACAACAACATTTACCGTTGCAACCTGATTCTCGACCAGATTGACGGAGCGCAGTTTGACGAGACTTTGAAAAAGCAATATAAGGGTGAGGCCATGTTTATCAGAGCCTTGAACTACTTCAACATGTATCGTGTATGGGGTGGTGTTCCTGCAACAAAGCATGTAGTAAGTGCTGCTGAAGCTTTGAAGATTGCAAGATATTCTGACGAACAGATGTTCGATCTGATTGCAGGTGATTTGAAGGAGATTGTAGATAACAATTATCTTCCAGAGAAGTATTCAGCATCAGAAACAGGACGTGTAACAGCTAATGCTGCCAAGGCTCTGTTGGGTAAGGTTTATCTTACATTCCATAAGTGGAACGAGGCAAAGAATGTTCTTTCTCAACTCATCGGCAAGTATTCTCTGTTGCCATCAATCGGTCAGGTATTTGACGTGAACAACAAGAACAACGCAGAGATTATCTTTGCTGTTCATTTTAATAAGGAGATTGTAAACGAAGGTCATTCTTATTGGTACGATATTACCAACTTGACCGACGAAAGCGGTCAGGCAGAAGCACTTGTAAACTGCTTTACACCAGGTGACACCCGTAAGGAGATGATTACTTATGTGAAGGCAGAAAGCAAAGCCTATCTGATGACTAAGTTCCTGGATACCAAGAACGTATCATTCAACCAGGTAGGTAATGACCAAATCCTTCTCCGTTATGCAGACGTACTTTTGATGTATGCAGAGGCATTAAACGAACTTGGATATGATGCATCAGAAGGTTCTATCGCATTGAAGCAATTGAATGCAACCAGAACAAGAGCAGGTCTTTCTAAACTGACAGCTGCAGATGTTCCTACACAGGAAAGCTTCCGCAAGGCTATTCTCGATGAGCGCCAGAAGGAGTTCCCATACGAGGGTCATCGTTGGTTCGACTTGGTTAGAATGGGATATGCTAAGAGCGTATTGGCAAAACAAGGCTTGAACATTCAAGATTATCAACTCCTTTTCCCTATTCCTCAAACAGAAATAGAAAAGGTGGGAGATTCTAAAATCCTGTGGCAGAACCCAGGCTACGACAAGTAAAATATTTCATTTCAAGAGGGCTCCGGTCCTCTTGAAATCTATAGTATAAAAAGGTATCGTTTTTCCTCATCTTATAAACTAAAATAAACAATGAAAAAGATATATATACTTTCCGTATTGTGCATGCTTTCTTCTATGAGCTTTGCACAAAGCAATCTGAAAGAGATTCTTAAGAATTTCAACAAGCCAGCAAAAGAAAATGTTATGGTAGTTTCTCATCGTGGAGACTGGCGTAATGCCCCTGAAAACTCTATTCAGGCATTCCAGAACTGTATCGACATGGGTGTTGATATGGTTGAGTTGGACTTGAAGAAGACAAAAGATGGCGTTCTGGTTCTGATGCACGACAAGAAGATTGACCGAACCATGAATGGTAAGGGATTCCCAGAGAACTATACCCTCGATTCTTTGAAGATGCTCCGTTTGAAGAATGGTGTAGGCTGCAAGACCCGCCATCAGATTCCAACTTTCCGTGAGGTAATGGAACTCTGCAAGGGCAAAATCATGGTGAATGTTGACAAGGGTTACGACTACTTCGATGATGCCATGAAGGTTTTGAAGGAGACTGGTACAGTTGACCAATGCATCATCAAAGCAGAACTTCCTTACGAGGTGGTAAAGGCTGAACATGGCGATGTTCTCGACAAGATGATTTTCATGCCTGTAGTTAACCTCGGCAAGCCTGGTGCAGAAGAGGTAATCGACGGTTACATCAAGAACATGAAGCCAAAGGCTTATGAATTGGTATTCAAGACTGATGATGCCAACACTCGCCGTCTGATTAAGAAAGTACGTGATAGTGGAGCAAGAGTTTTCATCAATACGCTCTGGCCTGAGCTTTGCGGTGGACATGATGATGATCGCGCCGTAGAACTCAAACAGCCAGAAGAGAGCTGGGGATGGATTGTAGGTCAGGGAGCTAAACTTATCCAGACAGACCGTCCTGCTTTGCTTCTTGATTACTTGAGAGCCAAGAAACTTCATAAGTAAAATTCAATAGGTTTCGCATATATGTTCAAAAGGTTAACAAGTTTAGGTTTGTTGTGCATGCTTGCTATTGCAAGTTATGCACAGCACCTAAATGAAATCCTCTCAGATTTAGCAGCTCCTGCCAAGCAATCAGTCTTGGTTGTTTCGCATCGTGGTGATTGGCGTAATGCTCCCGAAAACTCACTTCAGGCATTTCAGAACTGCATAGACATGGGGGTAGACATGGTTGAACTGGACTTGAAGAAAACCAAGGATGGAGAACTTATCCTGATGCACGACAATACGCTGAACCGCACAACCAATGGTACAGGAAAACCAGAAGACTATACGCTGGCAGAACTGAAAGAACTCAGGTTGAAGAACGGCGCAGGCTGCCTTACCCGTCATAAGATTCCTACACTTAGAGAAACCATGCTGCTATGTAAGGGAAAAATTCTGGTGAATGTTGACAAGGGCTACGAATACTTTGAAGATGTTCAAAAGATTCTTGAAGAAACCGGTACGGCTAACCAATGTGTTGTCAAGGAAAAGATACCTTATCAAACGATTAAAGAACAGCATGGCGATATTCTAAACAAAGTAATTTTCATGCCTAAGGCTGACTTGTGCAAGCCAGAGGCAGAAAGCATTATCGACAGTTACTTGCAGAATGAGAAACCTTTAGCGTTTGAGGTTAGATTTTCTCAAGTAAACGATAAGGTATTTGAACTGATTAAAAAGCTAAACGACAACGGCATCAAAGTATTTGTCAACGCCTTATGGCCTGCACAAAATGCTGAGCACGACGATGATAGGGCTGTTGAACTGAAACAACCTGATGAAAGTTGGGGATGGCTTATCCAACAGGGGTTCAAACTGATTCAGACCGATCGCCCTGCCCTGCTTCTCGATTATTTGAGAGCAAAAAAACTTCATAAATAACAACTAAGGATTATATGTTTAAGAAAATAATAGACTTCTATAAGGTTTCGGAACCGATTCCGGCTAAAGCCTCAACACCTGAGGAAAACGAAAGAAAACTGAAACGTCTGCAATGGGCTACTTTCCTTTCTGCTACCATAGGATATGGTACATATTATGTGTGCCGACTCAGCCTGAACGTAATCAAAAAACCGATTGTAGATAATGGCGTATTCTCTGAAACTGAGCTCGGTATCATCGGCTCAGTCTTGTTCTTCACTTACGCTATCGGTAAGTTCACCAACGGTTTCCTTGCTGACCGAAGCAACATCAAGCGACTGATGTCTACCGGTCTGCTCGTTACAGCCTTGGTGAATCTGGCTTTGGGCTTTACCAATTCCTTCATCCTCTTTGCAGTTTTGTGGGGATTGAGCGGTTGGTTCCAGTCGATGGGAGCTGCCTCTTGCGTGGTAGGTCTCTCCCGCTGGTTTAATGATAAGAACCGAGGAACGTTCTACGGATTCTGGAGTGCGAGCCATAATATTGGTGAGGCGATGACCTTCATCTTTGTGGCTTCCATCGTGAGTGCCTTCGGATGGCAATATGGTTTTATCGGAGCTGCAATAGTAGGTTTGGCGGGCGTAGTCCTGCTCCTTACTTTCTTCCACGATACGCCAGCCAGCAAGGGTGTTACCCTGCCGGGCATCAAGGTAGAGGAAAAGAAGCAGGATACGGAATCTTACAACAAGGCACAGAGTGCGGTTTTGAAGAATCCGCTCATCTGGATTCTGGCTTTGAGTAGTGCTTTCATGTATATCAGCCGCTATGCTGTTAACAGCTGGGGTATCTTCTATCTTGAGAACGAGAAGGGATATACTACGATTGATGCCAGCTTCATCATCTCTATCAACTCTATCCTGGGTATTGTGGGAACCGTAACATCCGGTCTGGTATCGGATAAGATTTTCAAGGGCAACCGTTATTTGCCAGCCGTTATCTTCGGCTTGCTGAATGCGTTGGCGCTCTGTCTGTTCCTGCTGATTCCGGGGCATCATCTCTGGGTTGATGCTACGGCGATGGTATTGTTCGGTTTGAGCATCGGCGTATTGCTTTGCTTCCTCGGTGGTTTGATGGCGGTAGATATTGCGCCTAAGAATGCATCGGGTGCTGCTCTTGGCGTTGTCGGCGTAGCGAGTTATGTAGGTGCCGGCATCCAGGATATCATGAGCGGTCTGCTCATCGAGGGCAACAAGCATCTGGTAAATGGCGTAGAAACTTACGACTTTACCTATATCAATTATTTCTGGATTGGCGCAGCCCTGATGTCTGTCTTGATGACTTGCATCGTCTGGAAGGCGAAGCCAAAGACAGTTTAAGAAATAAACGAAGCTATCATCAAAATACTCTTCACTCTTCACCTTTCGGCCGGAAACCCCTGTGTTTATCGGCATTCCGAGGGGTGAAGAGTTGTTTTTATCTCTTCACCCACTCTTCACCACTCTTCACCGTCAGGAACGGAAACAGAGGCGAAAGACAGATAGGTGGATTGCAAATCCGACAGAACTGAAGGGTGAAGAGTGGTGAAGAGTAGGTGAAGAGTGCCCGAATACTCTTCACCCCTCAGAATACCGATAAACACAGGGGATTCGGGGCTTTTGGTGAAGAGTGAAGAGTATTTGGCAGGAAGCCTATACGAAAATAAAATAAAGGAGGTTTCGATAACTGTTCCAGTAAAACAGCCGACTAGCGACTCATGCGCTAGTCGGCTGTTTGCAGTTTGCCAGTTGGCTATTTATATTTTGCCAGTTGGCTATTTCCGGTTCTCGCATCAATCATTGCAAGTACCTACATCGACTATCGTAAGTACTTGCATTGACTATCGTAAGTACTTGCGTTAAAGAACGATATCAGTTATTTAAACAAATCATCCATTGTAACGACACTTTGTACCCGACCGGCATATTCGTTGAACTTAAGCCCATAAGTAGTAACCAATGTAAGATGCAAGGAACTCCTGCATTTCGTTTCTTCAGCAAACGTACTCAGTTTATGGCGCAGATTCTTGTCATAAGCAGCATTAATGGAGAAATCATCCTCACAGAATTTCATTTCACAAACATTGATGATACGGTCGGCTCTGTCAATAATCATATCTATCTGCGCACCATCTTTCTCTTTTCTGCTTTTCCAGGGACTCGCCTCTGTCTGCACTCCACTAATACCGAGTGCCTGCTTGATTTGTGGCAGATGATAATAGCAAAGAGATTCAAAGGTAAAACCTCGCCATGCTGTCAGCTCAGGTGTCAGCAGGTTGTCTTGCCAGAAATGCGGATTTGTCGTCTTTCTGCCATCTATGAATGACAAATAGAATTTGCTGTAGAAATCTGTCAGACGGAAATATACCTCACGCTTGGGATAATCATACTTAACATACGATGTTATGAAATCACTCACTTCGAGTGATTTTAATGTAGCTGAAAGTCCACCGCCATCAGGCATTTTTGTAAGCGAAACGATTTCTTTTCGCGTATATCCCTGTCTTTTTTGAGCCAGAAGGCGCACGATAGTCATGCAATCCTCCGCATTAGTAAAGAGAGAAGAATAGAGGCGGTCGAACTCTAAACCGAGTTTGGCTGCAGGTTCGAAGAAAAGTCTGTCCATATTCTGAGCCAGACTTTTGCCTTTCTGCAGCATGGAAATATAATAAGGAATGCCACCTGTAGCCATATAACATTGTATCTGGTCGAACTTAGACATCACGATGTTGTTAGCCTGATAGTATTCTTCGCATTCGCCCAACGTAAACGGGCGCAACTTGATTTCATCAGTTGTGCGATCAAACAAACCGCCTTTGTTGTTTAATAGCTTGTCTGAAATCCATGACGTGGCAGAGCCGCAGACGATAAGCATGATATTCTGCTTTCCTGCAGCCCATCCATTCCAAAAATGCTCTAATGCTGTAACAAATCCCGAGCGGGGAGTGTCAAGCCATGGCAATTCATCTATGAATATCACCTGACGCTTGTCTGCATCTTGCTCTTCCAAGAGATTGATGAGTGCATCAAAAGCTTCGAGCCAAGAGGATGGCACCTTCTTACCCTTGCTGCCATAGCGAACAAGACTGGAGTAAAAGCTAGTCAACTGTTGCTCCATTATTTTTTGACCACTCAACTCGTAAGGAGATAAACCCGTATGGTAAAAGCTCATTTTATCCTGAAACAATTCTCTTACGAGAAAGGTTTTTCCGACCCTTCTTCTACCATATATTACTGCAAAAACAGGTTTATTTTCCTTGTAAAGATCCAGGAGTTCCTTAATTTCCTGCTTTCTTCCGATAATTTTCTGTGCCATAATCCTTTCGTTTATTTTGCTGCAAATATACAAAAAATATCGTTTCGAGCAAAATAAACGCACGCTATTTTGCTCGAAATGGGGTGAAAATACCATTTCGAGCAGAATTTACTTAGCATTTACGAACCGATACTTCACTTCCGCCATCGGATAATTATCGTTCAGACAGCAGATGAATATCAATTTCTAATCATAAATTATTTATCCAACACACTTAAATTCTGATAGAACCAGACGTTCATCTGATTGGCTCCACGATGATTCCAGGCATAGTAAGGAATCAGAGTCAACACATTGTTCTTGACAGATACGCCATTGGCACCCTCTTCCAGAATCTGGGCATCAGCCTTGATAGCCTTGACAGAGAAGGCTGGAGCACCCTTGGTCTCGGTGTTCTGAATGCTGTAGTTATCCACCACAGAGAAGGCAGGCTTCTTGGCCATGACGGCACGGAGCACTGGCTCGTTCTGATTATCCACAGCCTCAGCGCAATATACCAATGGTCCACGCTCTACGGCAACCTTGCCCTTATCATCAGCCACCTTGCCGTTAGCTACAACTGTACGGATAGGCATATCAAAATGGATGCGGATTACATCGCCCTTCTTGATGTTCTTGACAGGCAGATAACCCTTGTTGGCATCGAGATCAGCCTCTACAGCCTTGCCGTTTACGGTTACTGTGTAAGCAGGCTTCTCTGCATCGCTATACTTGTAAAGGTCGCTAGGTACTACCTGGTTGCGAACCCATCCAGGAATACGGACCAGGAGGTTGGCATTCTTCACACCGCTCTTCTTCACAGCAATCTTGATGTCGCCGTTCCAAGGATACTCGGTAGTCTCCTCCAGAACCACATCCTTGCTATTCACCTTGATGGTAGATGTATTACCGGCAAAGAGGTTTACATAGATGTTGTTATCCTTCACACCATAGAGATAACCCGGCACAGAAGGGATGAAGCGGCACAAGTTACTCGGGCAGCAGGCACATCCAAACCATGGCTGGCGGGTGGTGTTGCCATCGGCATTAAACTTATACTTGCCATCGCTTGACAATGGGTTTGGATAGAAGAAACGACCGCCATCCATGCTCATACCCGAGATGACACCATTATATAAGGTACGCTCCATGCAGTCGATATACTTGCTCTCGCCGTGAAGGAGGAACATACGCTCGAAGAGGTAAACCATAGAGATGGCTGCACAGGTCTCATTGTAGGCAGTCATGTTTGGCAACTCATAATCGGCACCGAATGCCTCACCTGCATGGCGGGCACCTACACCACCTGTAAGATAGTATTTCTTGCCTACGATGTTTTCGAAGATACGGTCGATAACCTTCATATAGGCAGAATCCTTGGTCAGGGCAGCCACATCAGCAATACCAGCATACATATAGCCGGCACGAACAGCATGACCCACCGCCTCCTTCTGCTCCAGGATAGGAGCCTGACTCTGAGAATATGGGTTGCGGATATGAGTCTTGCCACGATAGTCGAGCAGATATTTAGCCTCATCCAAATACTTCTTCTCACCGGTCAGGGTATAGAGACGAGCCAAAGCCATCTCAGCAATCTGATGACCAGGAACGATGGTAGCCTGTCCTGGCTTAGGACCTACTTCCTTCACCACGCAATCTGCATAACGCTTGGCGATATTCAGAAACTTGGTGCTTCCGGTAGCCTGATAGTGAGCGCATGCAGCATCTACCATGTGACCGAGGTTGTAAAGCTCGTGGCTCAAATCCTCGTCCTTGACCCAACGCTTGTCACCCGACCACTGGTGTGGATGCTTTGGGTTGATAGTACGAGCGGTATAGAGATAGCCATCTGGCTCCTGTGCCGCACCTACCACATCGAGCACGCTGTCGATATAAGCCTTCAGTTTCTTATCTGGATAAGTCTGGAGAATATAGCTGGCACCTTCAATGGTCTTATAAACATCGGTATCATCGAAAGAGAATCCCATGAACTTGCTCACATCCCACTCCTTGGTATCCAAACCCGGGTGGTTAGGATGCTGCAGGGTATAGGCAGCCATATCGAAATTCTTGTAACGGTGCTCGCTCTCACACTTGCTGAAAGCCAATGGCACGGTTACTTCTCGGGCAGCCTTCAAGCGGGCACCCCAGAAAGTATTCTGTGAAATCTTCACACTGGTGAAAGGAACCTGAGTAAATGGATAACCATTGCCCAATGTCTTTGCATTCTTCGCCATGGTTGGCACAACTACGGCTGCCGAAAGCAATACTGCAGAAATTAATCTCTTCATTTTCAAATAGGTTTTATTAATTTTATATTATTGTTTGTTATTTCGGTTGCAAAGATAAGAAAACTTTCCGACTATAGTGTATAATAAACAATAAAAAACAGGTAATTATCAGTCAAACACCCATATTTATATCATATTTAACGCTTTTTTTTGTTACAATCGTTTTTTTATCTTACCTTTGCAGTCAAATTAGAAATACAATAATATATCAAATATGAATCATCTTCCATACCGTGCCATCGCCCTTGATCTGGATGGCACCCTGACCAACCACGACAAGGTGGTTACCCCGAAAACCCGCGAAGCGCTGCTCCAGGCAGAAGCCGAGGGTGTTGTTATCATCCTTGCTTCAGGCAGACCGACCTACGGCATCGAACCGGTGGCGGAATGTCTGGAACTGGATAAGCGAGGCGGATACATCCTATCTTATAATGGCGGCAACATCGTGAATGCCAAGACTGGCGAAAAACTCTTCGCCCAGTTCCTGCCTGATGAAGTGATACCTATATTATATAGGTACGCGAAGGAGAAGAACCATGCCCTTCTGGGCTATGCCGGCAACGAGATTATCACCGAGATGCCCGACGACCAGTATGTGAAGGAAGAATCGCGTATCAACAAGATGAACATCCGAAAGGTAGAAAACCTGTTCGAAGCCCTGGAGCCTCACCCTACCAAGCTCCTCATGACGGGCGACCCAGCAGATATGCTCAAGGCAGAAAACGAGCTTTCAGAGATTCTGGGCGACAGGATGGACATCTTCCGTTCAGCCCCATTCTTCCTGGAACTGGTTCCTAAAGGCATCGACAAGGCTAAGTCCCTGCTCCGGCTTCTGGCGAAAATCAATCTCACCCCAGCCGATATGATTGCTTTCGGAGATGGCTACAACGACCTGAGCATGCTGAAACTTGCCGGCATGGGTGTAGCCATGCAGAATGCAGCACCAGAGGTCAGGGCAGAAGCTGACTACATCACACTTTCCAACGAAGAAGATGGCGTAGCTGCTGCTTTGGAACATTTCAGAGAAAAGTAAAAAGGTAAAAAAGTAAAAAGGTAAAAAAGCCTAGCGGGGTATAATCTCCCTAGTTTCTTTTTACCTTTTTACTTTTTTACCTTTTTACCTTTCAAGAATCAGTCCACCCTTAGGCTGCATTTCCACCTTCAGGTTTCCCTTCTTATCCACCTTTACGGTCTTCATCTGAGAAACAGGCCAGAGAGCCTTCTTGTCCTTGCTGGCAGTTTCATGATAATAGGTAACGCTCTTGCCGGCAAGCATTGGCAGATTCAGGGTGAGCTTCATCACCTCATCGGTGCCATTCAAACCAGCCACATACCATTTATCACCATGGCGACGTGCCACAACCGCGTATTTTCCAGGATAACCGGCGATGAACTGGGTCTCATCCCAGGTAGTAGGAACGCTCTTCAGGAAATCAATCTCGTGCTGAGGAAGCTCAGAAAGATTGTTCGGATAGATGGCGATGCACTGGATGGCTGCCTGGTTCATGATAGCCGAAGCCATCTCGAAGACATCGGTGGTATAACGGCGATGACGACTCTTGTTATCCTTGGAGAGATACTTGTTCATGATGGTACCACCCCAATCCATCGCTCCCACGGCATTGCGGCAGAATGGATGCATGGTCAGCTCAAAACCCTCCTGCTTGGCATGATAATCTGAGAAGAATACATTCTCTGAAGCCAGGACAGCCTCGCTCGAAACATAGTTAGGATACATGCGTTCCCAACCTCTAGGCAAAGTACAGCCATGGAAGATAACTTGAATGCCATAATCGTTGGCATCGCTGAGGATGTCTTCATACTGCTGCATGGTATGCTGCTTGTCGCCACCGAAGAAATCTACCTTGATACCCTTGATGCCGATACTCTTCATCCAGGCCATCTCCTTCTTGCGGGCCACGATGTTATCCATGATGCCACGAGGCCCCTGAGGTGCATCGTTGGTCACACCATTGGAATTATACCAGAGCATCAGACTCACATTCTTGCTCTGCGCATACTTGCTCAACTCTGCTATCTTGTCTCTACCAATCTGGGTATCCCAGAGCGCATCAACCAGCACATATTCATATCCCATGGTAGCAGCCAGGTCGATGAACTGCTTCTGGTCGTTATAGTTGCAGGATTCATCCTGCCAGATGAGCCAACTCCAGGCATACTTGCCTGTTCCGTATTTCTGGGAAGCCTCGAATCTTGGCTCTACTACATCGTATGGAATGGTGGTCTCTACCAGAGGCTTCAAATCAGAACCCACGGTAATGGTGCGCCAAGGAGTGGAACCCGGAAGGATGAAGGCGCCCGATGTAGAACCGATGCCATCAGCCTCCTTCTCCATTGGGAAGGCGATCTGATAACCCTTTGCAGCATCATAATCGCTGATATGACAACCCGGATAGTTGCCGTGAGTACCCGTCTCGCTGACCAATACCCAGCCATCGCCGCCTACCTTGAAGAGGCAAGGGAAGGTATAGCCATGGCCATAACCCGACTTGGCTGTAAGAGGCTGATCCACCTTATAATCTTCTTCATAACTTGGTTTGGTTCGGGCAAAGCCGATAAGCGGATCCGACTGTGGACAGAGGTAGGTGGTGGTTACCTTCGGCAGATTGAAGGCTGTCTTCTCCTCATTCACGATGATATGCTGAGCCTTCAGTTGATCAAAAGTATAACGGAATGCCACGTCATTGTTGCTTACATTGAAAGTAACCGTCATTGGCTGCTTCTTACCGTTGATGTATGTCACGTTGAGCTGGTTGGCATGATAATCTACATGCGAAACCTTGGCGGTGCGGAGGTCATAGCTCTTCTCCACCTTTATCTCATTCTTGCCCTGATAGGTCAACCCCTGACTGAAATCGCCTACATTGGCAAGGAGTCCGAGCTGTGATTCCTCCATCATTCGCTTGCCTGCATAGTCGATGGAATAATAGAGTTTGCCATCGTGGTCTTCTACCACGACATTCAACTTACCATCAGGAGAACTGACAGTATTCTTCTCTGCGTATGCACCGATGCTCGCCATCAATGCCAGCAATACTGCTAAAACATTTTTCTTCATTTCCAGATAAAAGTAATTAGTTTATTTGTTACTATGTTTTTATGCCGCAAAGTTAAGCAATATTATCGAATAAACAAAAATTAAACCGAATTATTTTGTATTTTCTTCAAATAATAGTAACTTTGCACAAAATAAACTATACACATATCAGCAGTTATGTTACAACTTGACAATTTCTATAAGGCTCGCTTCGTGCTGAGCAAGGTAATAAGAAAGACTGAGTTGGTTCACACGCCAAGAATCAACCCAGAGAGTGATGTTTATTTGAAACCAGAGTGCCTGCAGAAGACCGGTTCGTTCAAGATTCGTGGTGCTTACTATAAGATTTCACAACTCACCGATGAAGAAAAGGCAAAGGGTGTGATAGCCTGTTCTGCGGGCAACCATGCACAGGGTGTAGCGCTGGGAGCTACAGCCATGGGCGTTAAGAGCCTCATCTGTCTGCCTGAAGGTGCTCCTATTAGTAAGGTGGAAGCCACCAAGCGACTGGGTGCTGAAGTCTGTCTGGTCCCTGGCGTTTACGATGATGCCTACCAGAAGGCGCTGGAACTGAAAGATAAGCATGGCTACACCTTCGTTCATCCTTTCGATGATGAGAATGTCATCGCCGGGCAGGGCACCATCGGATTGGAAATTATCGACCAGCTGCCTGATGTAGAGGCAGTAGTAGTGCCTGTTGGCGGCGGCGGTCTGATTTCGGGTGTGGCTTTCGCCATCAAATCGTTGAATCCGCATGTAAAGGTATATGGTGTTCAGGCTGAAGGAGCAGCAAGTATGGTACAGAGTCTGCACGATCACAAACAGGAGAAGTTGCCTTCTGTAGCAACCGTAGCCGATGGTATTGCCGTAAAGGAACCGGGCAAGATTACCTTTGAAACCTGCTCCAACTATGTTGACGAAATCGTAACCGTGAGCGAGGATGAGATCTGTGCAGCCATCCTGAAACTCATAGAGAGCGAGAAGATGGTAGCCGAAGGTGCCGGTGCGGCCAGCGTGGCAGCCGTGATGTACAACAAGGTTCCGGTGAAGGGTAAGAAAACCATCTGCGTGATAAGCGGCGGTAATATCGACGTAACCATCCTGAACCGCGTCATCACCCGTGGTCTTGCCAAGAGCGGCCGTCTCTGCACCATCGAGATGGAACTGGATGACAAACCGGGCGAATTGGTAGAGGTCTGCTCTGTCATCGCCGGATTGGGTGGCAACATCACCGGTGTTCACCACGACCGTTCTGCCAATCGCAACAAGGTGAATGCCTGCGTGCTCCGCCTCACCATGGAGACTCGCGACGAGGAACACGTAAGAGAAATCAAGGAGGCTTTGGAATCAAAGGGATTCCATCTCTGGATAGTATAATATTTAATGTTGAGTGTTGAATGTTGAATGATTAGTGTTCAATGTTTAGTGTTAAGTGTTAAATTATAAATTGTAAATTATAAATTGAAGATTATGAACGCAATTCACACAGACAATGCGCCTGCAGCTATCGGTCCATATAGCCAGGCTATCGAAGTAAATGGTTTTGTTTTTGCATCTGGTCAGATTCCTATCGACCCTGCAACAGGCAATTTCGTAGAAGGCGGTATCAAGGAGCAGACTCGCCAGAGCCTCACCAACGCCCAGAACATCCTGAAGGCAGCAGGTACCGACCTTTCTCATGTAGTTAAGACTACAGTTTATCTGAACAGCATGGACGATTTCGCTGCCATGAACGAGGTTTATGCCGAGTTCTTCAGCCAGCCATATCCAGCCCGTTCTGCCGTAGCTGTAGAGAAGTTGCCAAAGGGTGCCCTCGTAGAGGTTGAGGTTTTGGCAGCCAAGTAATTCTTCCTTTTTTCTATCAGGAAGTAAAGTTTCTAGGTGAAAATATTCTTTAGATGGTATCAAGCATTACATTAAAGAATCTGATTATAGGCTATCGTTCGAAGCACCAGCTCCGGGCGATAGCCTCACCTGTTCATGCCTCGCTCCAAGCTGGTGAACTGACCTGTCTCATCGGAGCCAACGGAGTGGGCAAATCTACCTTACTTAGAACTTTAGCCGGATTTCAGCCAGCACTTGATGGCGAAATCCTGATTCAAGACAAATCTCTTTCCGATTTCTCTGCCCAGGAACTCGCCAGGGAAATCAGCATCGTTCTCACATCGAAGACAGACCATGCCCAGCTCTCTGCCGAAGAGATTGTAGGCATAGGCCGTTCTCCCTATACCGGTTTCTGGGGCACATTATCAGCTGCCGACAAGCAGATTGTTGCTTCTGCTCTTCAGGAAACGGGCATTCAGCATCTTGCCCAGAGAAACATCAGCGAACTGAGCGATGGTGAACGTCAGAAGGTAATGATAGCCAAAGCCTTGGCGCAGCAAACCCGCATCATCATCCTGGACGAGCCAACCGCCTTCCTCGATTTCCCCAGCAAGATAGAAACTCTCCAGATGCTCCACCGTCTGGCGCACGAACAGCACAAGTCCATATTACTGTCAACCCATGATGTAGAGTTGGCGCTCCAGCTTTCCGACCGTCTCTGGCTGATGGAAGAAAGCCGTTTCTCTATCGGCACTCCTAAAGAACTGGCTGCCGATGGTTCCTTATCCAGATTCATCAATCGTGACGGCATCCGATTCAACAAGGCCTCCCTCCGCATCGAAATCAAATGAGTTTTCGTAATTGATTTTATTCTATGGTTGCACGCAAGCACATAAAGAAAAATTCTCAAGTGGCTCAGTTTGCTAACTCAAGTAGCTCAGTTTGCCAACTCAAGTAGCTCTATCAGACAACTCAAGTAGCTCAATCAGCGAGTTCAGACGTCTCAGTTAGCTGATGCAGACGTCTCGATGAGCCTACGGATACGGCTCCGTTAGCCTACGCAGTCATATCCGTAACCCGATGCAGCCACATCCGTAACCCAGCGCAGCCATATCCGTAACCTGATGCAGCCATATCCGTAACCCAGCGCAGCCTTCATACGAATAAATTTTAGACAATTATCTATCACCCATCACGATTTGCACATATCGCATATCTTAACATGTTAATATACAAACACTTAAATAGCGTGACAGATACTCCGAAAACAGGAATATCCATCACGCTATCCATCACGATTTGGGGTTATCCATCACGATTTTCTCACTACTAGGTATCGCATTCCGTCGTTGAAACGCTTGCGATGGATGGTTGGCATCTGAGAAAGCTTGCGACCGAAGGCTATGAGACTGTTCAACTTCAACGATGAACCGATGTGACTCTTCAGCTCCTGGAAAATCTCGGCTGCCGTAAGATATTCGCCTTGTTCGGCATCATCGGTCAGGTCGAAATAGAGATCGAAATACTGGTCTACCGGAGAAAGTACCTCAAACTTCCTGTTGTTCGCCATGATCTGTCGGGTTTGTTCCGCATCAAAATAAGTCTTCTCGCCTGCCCGTAATGCAGAGAGCGCCTGCGCATAGAGCTGTTCATAATTCGGACGCTGACTCACGTTGATAGGTCCCGTGAGCTCCACACCCAGAAAACGGCGATTACCGGAAGGATCGGAGAGAATATCCTCCATATTGCTCGTGGCAATAAAAGATGCCATTCTCGGGAATTCCTGTACATGACTGCCATACGGAGGCTTTATCTTGACACTCGGCAACTGGATGATGTTCTTCAGAAATCCCTGCTGCACCTGAGGAGAAATCTGGTTAAACTCATCCAGGTTGATAACCAGCGACTGGCACATCGCCTGAAGCACCTGCCTTTTTTCTGACAATACGAGATTATCATTATACCCCCATTGCAACTCCGGCGGAACCAGAGACCGGCAGAAAGTACTCTTGTTGTAACCCTGCTTGGAGATGAGAAGTGGTGCCACAGAGTTGCCGTATTTGCGATGACTGTAAGTGCGCCACTGGTCAACCATCGCCAGAAACCAGGTATAGAACCAATCCTCCCAATAAGGATTATCAGTAGGAACCGTGCGCGCCAAGGCACGGATATGATCCTTGCCGTCCCACTTTCCCTCACAATTAAACAGGAAATTTTCTACAGGATTATAGGTAGAAAGAAGATCCGACTCCAGATAATTGCGCACATCCTTGATACTCACACGGATGTTGGCGAGCTGAACCTCCAGCGTCATGCGCTTCTGCACACGGGCATCCACAGGCTGATAGCCCCAATAATCCTTTTCCTTCGGCCGGTATTCTGTGCATTTCATTACCGAATTATAACGGAAATCATATTTCTTACACAGAAATCCTATCATACTCATGATATTGTCGCTCAACTCTTTACCTTCTTTATCCACATCTCCGGAAGACTTATCAACCTCCCTCTCATCAACGCTCTCCACAGGTTTGTCTGCGCCATGAAAGACCTCATTCAACGTCAGGGGCAACGCATCTTCACGATAATAAGGAAAAGAATCTCTTGTCATCAGGAAATCAGAAAAGATAGAAGGCTCGGGCATCTGCATCTTTGCCTTTACAAGCGCCTGATAAAGCGGAGCAAAGGTCAGGAAAGCCTGCTTGTAAATTCTGTCAGCATCGGCCTCCTCATCAGGTAACGTCCCCTTTGCCAGCGCATATTTCGCCAGAACATGCAGACTGATGCCATCGGCTCCCACAAAGGCTGCAAGGGTGGAAGGCAGACTGGCTACTTTCTGCTTGATGGCATCTGCGCCTCCATCCTCATCAATATCAACAAACGTAAGCAGCAGAACGCCGTTGTTTTTCTTCATCTTCAGGAGTCCATTCTCCGATTTCTGAAATTCTGCTGCAGGGTGAACATGCATCCAGGTTGGCATATCCTTATACCCATCATAACCATTCGTGAGATAAGGTACATATTCACGGAAGTTCTCCACGGTATTCCTGGCATCATCGTTTACGATGCGCCCCAGAAAGCGTTCCAAGCTCTTGGTACTGACCAGGAGCTGGTTCTTTTTATCTCTATGTGTGATAGTAAATTTCATTGTCTGTCATTTAAAAGTTTATATTATGATGAAACACTTTATTTCATGCCATGAAACAGTTTGTTTCACCCTGTGAACCAAACCGATACGTCGCATTCCCGCTTTCGATACATCGGCAAGGGATTCTGCTTTACTCGTAAACGAATCCGATTTCTTCTGCATAATGATCATAGGCAGGTTCCCCATAACCATATTCAGCAAAGACCTTCTTCACCTGCTCCTGCATTTCCGGCGTAAGATGTTTCTCTCCCCGATGCACACGATAATAGGAAGTACGGTTCCCCAGAACATCCATGATGCGGTACTTGATGGTCTGCATTTCGGCATGTTTTACCTGGTCGTAGAGATGAGAAAATCCCCATGCTGCCTTGAACTGGTGCACACGCATGAAATGGGAGCATGATGCATGGAGGTTAGCATCGGGATAAACAGCATTTCCGGCAGTAACATCATCGGGTTTGAACTTAGCCGAGATGAATCGGATGCATTCTGCTGCCCGAGGACAATCGGCATTGAAGCAGTACATCCAATGATAATCTACCAGACTTTTGATAAACTCAGGATCATTAAGATTTAATTTCATGAAAGAATAAATTTAAAATTAAACATTAGGTTTCGCAGTGGTTAAAGCCATTGTGGAATCTGTGTTGTCAACTCTCCGCAAAGAAACACAGGGCAGCTGTGGTATAAGCAACAGCCCCATGTAACTTGGTTGCTACAAAGATACAAAATTTTAAAGCCAGATGCAAGCTTTGTCCCGAAAACTTTCATCTTTGTCCCGAATCACGTGCATAAAAAAACCGCTTTCAGCAAGAAGATAAGCTGAAAAACGTGATGGATAAAGGCAATAAGTGATAGATAGCGTGATGGATTTTGTAAACATTTCGGCTATCTATCACGCTACACAGATGAGGCAAACACCTCATTATCAAATGGTTAAAGATTAAAAAAGAGAAAACGTGAGGGATGTGAGGGATAAAAAGAGGAAATGCTTGATGGTACATTCTTCACGATAGAGATTGTCATATCGGCAGTATTCAACTTCACATCATACTTACCAGCCTCGTCAATCTTCCACTTATTGTCGGCATTACTTGAAAACAACCTTCTTACCTTTCTTCACATAAATACGCATCTGATCCAAGTCTATGGTGATGTCATAATATCCTGCTTCTTTTACCTTAAACTTATAATCTTCTTCTTTTCTTATTGATGTGGAAAGATGCGCCAAAGAGACCGCAGAGTTAAACTCGTAGTCTTGATACTCCGCATTGTAACTCTTGCAGACTCTCCAGTCAGGAGCATTGACAAACTTGAATAGTTCATTTGCCTTCAGATAGACGGTTGCCTTGAAGACCTTTCCATCCTCGTCTCGGTTCATCGCTATTGCATGGTCCAAGTCGTAGGCAGCATTGCCTGCTTGTTGCACAGCCTCTCCCGTGATATAGATGCCATCCTCCACATTCTCACCTTCCATCACAGCCATTGTCCAGTATTCCAATGAAGGAAGCGTGAAAGAAACATCATAGCCGTTTTGGGTAAAAGGAAGTTCCTGCACCGCCCCTGCATGACTATCAGGAGTTGCCACCCATACCTTGGAGACTTTCCTCGTAGATTTCACCGTCACAGGAATATTGGTCTTCTTCTCAGGTTTCACACGAGTACCCCAAAGGTCACGCCATGAGAGGTCGTTGGTATTGAGGAAGTTGAGAAAATGCAACACATCACACTTACCTACCTTCTTGGCGAATGTTGTCAGCGAGTACTCCTTAGGAGGCCAAGCTTGCACGGTCAGTCCTGAAGTCGAACTGATGATAGGCAGATAAGCAGACTTAGAGGTCGTACCACGCAACAAGTTCTGATAAGCAGTCTGGAAGTCGTAGTATCTGACAAGTGCCGTCTTCAACTCATCGCTCATCGCCAAAGGTGCTGCGGGGAAATACTCACGAGTCAACATGTGGTCGCCCATCTCAAGATGAGAACCGCCAAGGGCAAACATCGCCGCATCGGCAAGCAAGACTCCTGGCGTATTGACCATCCTATCTCCAGAGCCCCCATTGTCTGCTTTATCATAATTGATGTAAGCCGCAAAGACAGTCGGATGCTGATGGTCGCTATACTTATCATTAGTTTGGATGATACCAAAGAGATTGGCAAACTGGTCCTCCGATGCGCCACCATATCCATTGCCATTGCCCCAAACCTCATTATAACAGAAGTCTATATCATTCCTGACAATTTGCTCAGCCCCATAGCCTGAGACAGCATTCATCACCAAAGACTTATCGGGATGCGCCTGCTTCATGGCTTGGATGAAAGACTCATAAGAAGAAGGCAAATCTACCTCATGGCGATTGGCATCATACACGGTACCACGGTAGCCCAACTGGTCTATCTGGAAGCCATCAAAGCCAAAGTTGTCATACACCTCCTCATTACGTTCAACCATATACTGCAACCACCCTTGATTGCTTGGCACCTGCAAGTAAATGTTGCTTGCCCAAGAATCTGGCAAACCATGATAGTCTTGCTCATAATTGCCAGCGTTATTCTTCAGCAAAGCCCACTCGGTCTTGACCCCATCATTGGTAGCATTCTTCCATGCACCAAAGCAAAGGTTGTAGAAGATGGACTTCATGTTATACGAATGCTGCTCGGCAATGTAATTCTTGACATACTCCACACCGACCCAACGTTTACTGATATCTTGATACCATGAGGTGAGAGAACCATCAGCATTCAACTTCACGGGCTTGTGGTGCATCCACTGCCAATCCTGAAACTGCACACCATTGATATGGAGACGGTTGAGATAAGCCATCTCAGTCTTGATGTTGGCGTTCTTGTCTATGCTACCATCATAGTTGTTGAAATTCGCCACAAAACCATAACGTGGGAAACGCTTCCAGTTGCTTGACACATCAACAGCTATTGTTCCCAACACGACCTCCGTCCCATTCGACTTGGCAAACAATTCCACGAGATAACCTTGGTAGTCGGTAGTAGGTGGAGTCCATGTCCATCGGTTGTTGCTCATGACATCCGACAACTTATGCGTCTCCAACACCATAGCACCATGGCGGTAGCGCACATAGGCATTGCTTGGCAGACTGCCACTTGCACTGAACACCACAACCTGTCCTGGAGTATAACAAGCCTTGTCGGTTGTCATCTCCACCGACAGTTGTGAAGAGATGGTTGCAGCATGGCTCATCATCGCAAAGACGAATGGCAGAGCCAAAGAAAAGCCATACTTGCAACCCAAACGCAAGAGAATAAACTTTCTCATCATCATTATTTCTCAAAAATACTGATGGCATAACCACCACCTGCACCAGCCTTCAACTTGAGTACAGATTTATTTGTAACCACACGCTTCGTAATGACGTATGACTGTTGGTTAGCCTTATAACTTGCATCCTTGCCATCGGCATAGATGGTTGCCACATACTTCTTGCCTGGGGTAAGGAAATCAAGTTTCAAGTTGGAAAGGTGAGCCGTCTCACCTACAGTACAACCAACAAACCAATTACCTGTGCCCTTAGCCTTACGAGCAACTGTAATATACTGACCAGGCTCAGCCTCCAAGTAACGGCTCTCATCCCAGTCGATAGCCACATCCTTGATGAATTGGAAAGCATCTGCATACTTCTCGTAATTCTCAGGAATGTCTGCTGCCATCTGGAGAGGACTGTACATAGTCACGTATAAAGCCAATTGGCGAGCCAATGTAGAGTTGATATGATGATGCTTATTAGGGTCAATCTTGTTCATGTCACCCTCCAAGATGCCAGGAGTATAATCCATTGGACCACCCTGCAAACGAGTAAATGGCAATACTGTGGTGTGGAATGCCTTGTTGCCTGCGAAAGACTCATACTCAGTACCACGAGCCGACTCATTTCCTATCAAGTTAGGATAAGTGCGACAAAGACCTGTAGGACGTGTTGCCTCGTGAGCATTCACCATAATGTGGTGCTTGGCAGCCTCGGTTACGCAATAAAGATAGTGATTGTTGAGCCACTGACCATAGTGATGCTCGCCACGAGGAATGATGTTACCTACATATCCGCTCTTTACAGAATTGTATCCATATTTGTTCATCAAGTTGTATGCTGCCTCAAGATGGCGCTCGTAATTACGAACTGAAGCCGAAGTCTCATGGTGCATCATCAGACGGATGCCCTTGGAATGAGCATAATCGTTAAGTCCTTTGAGGTCGAAGTCTGGATAAGGAGTCTGGAAGTCGAACACATAGTCCTTGCTATGACCAAACCAGTCTTCCCAACCGATGTTCCAACCTTCCACAAGCACCTGAGAGAAGCCATTCTTCGCTGCAAAGTCGATGTACTTCTTCACGTTCTCTGTATTGGCAGGATGCTGACCATGAGGTTTCACCTTAGAATAATCAGTCTCTCCCAACTTCACAGAAGGAAGGTCGTTGGTGTATGACCATTGTTTGCCACCACCAATCATCTCCCACCAAACACCGATGTACTTCACAGGCTTAATCCATGAGGTATCAGTATATTTACAAGGTTCGTTGAGGTTGAGAATCAAACGAGAAGCCAACACCTTGCGAGCATCATCCACGACCATGATGGTACGCCAAGGCGTATGGCATGGTGTCTGCATGTGCGCCATGTTGCCCTGCGCATCAGGAGTAAGCTGTGACTCGAAAATCAAGCTCTTATCATCGAGATTCAAGTGCATACAAGAATAATCTACCAAGGCAGCCTCATGGATATTGAGGTAAATGCCGTCCTTGGTTTTCATCTGAAGGGAAGTCTGCACACCTGTTGGCGAGAAGATGGTCTGCGAAGCATTGCTGCAAACAGCATCTTTAAGCAAGCCTCTGATTTCTGAGAGTTTTGACTCTGTGTAGTCATACTCCTGCGTATCATAGTCGCCAGGAATCCACCAGGCCTTGTGGTCACCCGTCATAGCAAATTGAGTATGCTCTGCCTTCACTACGAAATAAGGGAGGAACTTCTGTTGTGGGAACTCATAGCGGAAACCTACTCCATCATTATATACACGGAAGCGAAGGTTCATGTATCTACCATTAGAAGGCTTTTCCATTTCAACGAAAAGCTCATTATAATGGTTACGAATCTCTTTCTCCTCACCCCATACTGGCTGCCATTTTTCATCAAATGTGGAAGTAGTCGTCTTATTGATACGGAACTTATCCATCAAAGAGTTTTCCTCCGCCAACTCGATGCCCAACGTACTTGGGTTAATGACAGTCTTGCCTTTGTAATCCACCTGATAGACCGGGGTTCCTTTGTCATTGAGCGAGAAAGTAACACTCAGATTGCCATCTGGAGATTTTACAGTTTGAGCAGAAAGCCATGCAGGAAGCATCATCATTAAACTTAAGAGCAAAATACTCAACAGTCCTTCTCGCTCGGAGAGGGATATTGTATGTTTCATCATTTTTATAGCTTTATTCAAGTTTGGTTATTTAAATACGTTAATCTATCTTAGTTGCAGGCAACTCATCCTCGCAAGAAGAAAATGTTGCAACAGCAGTAGCCATCACAGCCTGTTGGGGTGTGATGGTGTAATTAGATTACTTCTAGTAGGAACCGTCGTATTCTTCCTCCTCGTCGTCCATGAAGTATCTCATTCCTGGAGCATGTGCCGCCCCTGGATTGTCTATCTCTCCATTGCCGAAGCCAAGGCTGCTTGCGGCGAGTATCTGGCTCTCAACAGCAATTTCGATAACAGTGATAACCGGTGTTTGATATGTCTTCTTCATATTTTCTTTCATTTTAAATTATATATCGTATATATGTATACCTTTCACCAAGAACCTTGTCGGTCCACATTACTTAAGCACAACCTTCTTGCCGTTGTGGATGAACACACCGTGCTGTGGACGCTGCACCTTAACACCCTGGAGGTTGTAGTAAGCATCATCCTTTACAACTGGGTTGTTGGTGATGCCGTCGATTGCGGTAGAGGTGTTGCCAACGTAGAAGCGCAATGGGCTCGCGCTTACACTATTATCACGACCACCATTAATAAACAAGTAGCTCTTGCCAGGAAGTACCCAACCATCGTTTTTCGACTTCACGAATTCGCCATTATACAAGAAGTAGTCCTGGTTGCGGCCTGTAGACCAAAGAGCATCAACACAACCAATAAGCTGGTTGTCTACTGCGTCAAATTTGGCTTCATCCGAAGCAAGGATAGGCAATGTGTAGGTATTGTCTGCTTCACACTTAAGGATAAGACCAGTATGAGCAGGTACTTTCTTTACCTGTGTAAGGGCAACCGCATCTTTTTCCTTGTCGTACTTAGCGGTATAAGCAGTCAAACCCTTAACGCCTGAGAAGTCGAGATTGTATGCACTGGTGAATGTTGTCCACTCCTTGTCGGGGGTAATGGAGAGATCAGAGACAAACTTCGTGGTGTTACAAGGATTCTCATTTTCATCGTTTTTCAGTCCTTTGAAAGTATCAAGATAATTTGGCACTACATGCACTGTTGGATAATTGTCGAATGGGAAGCCATAACGTCCTGCCACAGGTTCTTTATTAGAAGTGATATAAACATCTGTCAACTTAGGACAGCTCCAAAATGCTTGATATGCCAAATAGCACTCAAGACCATTTACTACGACAGTTGTTAAGTTGGCATTATCACTAAACGCTCCCTGCTCAATAGTACTACAATTTGTTGGTATTACAACATTTGTCAACTGCGAATATTGGAATGCCCAAGCGTCAATCTTCTGCAAAAAGGGAGGAAACGTTATAGAAGCAATGGCTGATTTGAAAAAAGCATTTTTACCTATATAAGTCAAATCTTTTGGCAACTTGACATCATTAAGCTGTTGGCAATTATAGAAACTGCCATTAGGGAGACTTTTTATCTGTGTATTCGACAAGTCAACCGTCGTCAACTTGGTACCCTCAAACGCCCACTCACCAATACTGTTCAATGTATTAGGGAATGTAACTGCAGTTAAAGGACAGTTCTTAAACACATGATGTCCCAATGTTGTGCAACCCTCATTCAATTTAACGTTAGACAGAGAGGTACAACCTTCGAACACATTGTTGTATATCCCCACAACAGTTGAAGGCATAACTATATTATTGAGAGCGGTGCAACCATAAAAGGCATAATCCCAAAAATTCTCAAGTTTAAGAGGCAGCGTTATAGTAGTCAGAGAAGTATTTCTAGCGAACACACCATCCTTCATAATGGTTACGTTTGTATTCGACAAATCAACACTCTCTAATGCAGTACCCTCAAAACACTGACGCCGTATATCGTTCAATGTGGATGGTATATTCTCTATAGTCTTTAGATTTGAGCAAGATTTAAAGGCATGGTCACCTATCCACGTAACACCTGAGCCGTCCGCAAATTTCAGACCTTTTATTTTCTCGCAATTAGCAAAGGCTGCACGGTCATCACCGGTCCTGCCATTATTTTTATAAGCAGGATAGTCCTCACTACCAAGAATACCAGTCACATGACAATCTTTACCTTCAATCTCAACAGTCGCGGCGATAGTTACAATTCCGTTTGCTGGCATTGTGGCATTATCGTAATTAACAACAATACATTGACCATCAGACATTTCGTCGTATACTACGCCATCTTGCCTAACATCAGCAAAGGCATTAAGTCCACCAAACAGGGACATCAATGTCAAAGTAAAGAAAACTTTCTTCATAATAAGATTCTTTTAAAGTTTTATTTTTTAATTATCTACAATTTATTATGTTGGGTCTGCACGCTGAATCCGTCCATCAGGTTGTCGGCAGCAATAAGCTCGTAGCCAAGGGTAGACGGCTTTATAACCGTCTTACCCTTGTACGTCAAGCTATATTGTGGCTGCCCCGAAGGCGTAAGCTCCACATGCTGCTTTACCTTGCCGCCAGGTGATTGGCAGTCGAAGGCAAAGCCGGTGGCTACAGCCAACAACGAAAATATCAACAAAAGAAACCTTCTCTTTATATCTGTATATCTGTCTTATTTTATTTACTCCGATTTTGTGGCAGTCATAGTCATGTTCTTAACGTCAAGCGTAATGGTGTAAGTGCCTGCCTCGTCTGCCGAAACCTTCCACTTGTAGTCGCGCTCGTCGGGGTACTTAACGAGCATGCAGGCCGAATGAGACAGACCCACACCGTTCTCGGTAGGCATAATATAGTCGCACTCAAAGCCGTTGGTGATGCTGAGCGGGAACTTCATCTCGCCTTCCTTAAGGGCGATTGTTGCGGTGTAGGTGTTGTCGTCTACCTTGTTAAACTTAACCGACTGATCGATGCTCCAACCATTAGGTGTGGCATCGCCAACGGCGTAGACGTCGTTGAAATGATACTGAGCCTCGCTTCCAGGCACAACCACAACGTCGTTGCCTGTTACCTCTTCCCAGTTGGTTATGCCTGCTCCCTCTATCTTAACAGCACCGCTAGCTGTGAACGTAACGTTGTACACATACTTCTTGCCCGACTCAAACTTAACGTCGGCAGAGATGGCTGCCTTGTACACCTTACCGTTGTGCTCGAACTCGATGTTGCGTGTTGCGGCATCGTTGCCATCGATGTTAGGCAGCACGATAGCCTCAACATAGTGACCGTCAAAAGAGCGCATCTCCACATCCTTCTTGGTGTCGCCAGACACCATACTAAGCTCGTCGGCAAAGGCGCTGTACGACACCTTGGTGTACATACCCTTTAAGTTAGCCTTGAGGTCGGCCAGCGAAGAGCCGTCCTCGGCTTTGGTATTCATAAATATCTTTGTAAGCTTATGCTTGAAGTTGAGCACAGCCTGTGGCGCATCGGCGCTCACACCCGCTGTCTTTGCCCCAAGAAGGTCTATGAGAGCCTGGTTGTCCTGCTGCTGCACATCAAGCTCCACCACGCCAGCTGCAGCTGTAGTGCTGTACGGATAGTAAGCCACAACGTCTACCTTGCTGCCGTCGTTGGGCAGGCTGGCAGCCTTTCCTACAGGTTCAAAGTTGGCATTTGCCGCCCAGCCTTCTGTCAGGGTGTTGCGGTAGGCAAGGTTGTCGGCGGCATCAATGTCGGTTGTACCAGCCTTAAGGGTGTATACACCAATTTGGTCGCCGGCGTTCCACTGGTCGTCAAAGGCACGTGTCTGTGGCAAGGCGATGTTGGCAACGACCTGCAACTGGGCGTTCTTGGTATCGTTGCCGTTTACTTCTTCGTTGCTGCAAGAGGCAAGGGTCATAGCTCCTACCATTGCAAAAAGCATAAATGATGACTTTTTCATAATCTGTATTTTTAAATTAATATTGTTCTGTTTTTGTTTTGGTGTATCTCTATAAGAGATTTGTCGGTGTGCGTTTGGGGCTTATTGGCGTGCGTAAGGAGTGATAACGCCCATGTCAACAATGGTCCAGTTGGTTACAGATGAGTCCAATCCGTCCACACTTACCTTGCCTCCAACGTTAATGGTATCGTGAGAGCCGTCGTTGAAGTTGGCTACATATTTGCCTATCGACGTCTCAAGACGCTGCTGTGTACCGTCCGATAGGAACAGCACAAACTGCACGGTTACATCCTTGCTGAGGTCGAGCGCAAAGACATTGAAGGGTGCCGTTATTGTTCCTGTTGTGGCATTGACAATGAAGTCGGACACAGCCTCAACCGCAGTAGACGGAATGGATGTGCACATATTGTATGTTGCCATTGCATTGGAAAGGATGGCGTAGCCTCCCTGCACCACTGCGCTGCCGTCGGTAGACGTAACTTTGGCCTTAAGCGACACATTGAGTTGTCGTGTTGCCTGCTTCATGGGCAGCGTCAGACTTGTCTTGTCGCCCGTTAGGGATGTTATTGTCTGCGCTGCACAGTAGAAGGTGGAGGGTGTTCCGCTTATTGCTTCGGCATTGCCTGTGCTTTGCGAGGCTGCCTCAACCGTGGCTATGCTATCGTTCACGTCAACCCCCAACACCGGAACGTATGCCAGGACCGTATAGTCGCGGTTCGACTTAAGCTCCATCTGATATGTGTCCGACGCTACGTTGTAGTTGTCGCCGTTGACAGAGAGCACGTACTGCTGTGGCCGTTGCTGTGCATCTATGCCGCTCCAGTCGGTGTGTATGTCCACCAATGTGCGTGGCAGCATTATCGGGTCGGGCAGTTCGTCGCCGCATGATGCCATGCTTAGGAGCGTGGTGCAGAGCACGGAGCCTAATGCTAAGATTTTAAAATTATGGTTCATATCCTTGTAGTATATTTTTTATTTGTTCTACTTTCTGTTTATAAGCCTTGGCACTACCCTACCCTTATAAGATAAGGTGTAATAGGGTATGCCGTCCTTGCAGTAGGTGTTGAGCACAAACTGCTTTATCTCTACTCTACTGCTTGCTGAGCCTTACCACCTTGCATCCGTGTGCCGGAAGCGACGCGCTGACCTTCGACACCTCGCCCTCATCGGTGTGTGTCCAGAGGTCGCGACACTTCATTGTGCCGCTGATGCCAAGCTGCGACAATTCTACACCACGTGATATAGTGCGGTCCTCGCGGTTGAACAGAGCCACAACCACATCGCCGTTAGACATCGTTCCCCACCATATCTGCGAGTTGCCGTCGTTATAGTCGGTTGTCAGCGGCTTGCCTATAAAGCCGTCGGCATTAAGCGCAAGCATCTCCTTGTTCTGATAGAACTTGACGCGGTCGCCAACGGTGTTGTACTGGTCGGCTACGGCTATTGGTCCGCCAGCCATCAACTGCAGCGATATCGAGGTGCGACACTCGTCGTCGGTGTCGAACGAGTGGATAAGCGTAAAGTCGCCGTCGGCTATAATCTTGCCCTTGCCTGTGATGTCCGACCAATAGATAAAGCCCTCAAACTGGTTGTTGGTAGACGGCCACTGGTCGAGCTGGATATAGCCACGAACGCGGTTGGAGCAGTGGTCCCAGCCTCCCTCGAACGTGTCGGCCACGATACGGGCCATGTCGCAGTACTGAGTCTCATTCTCGCCGTGGTTCTTCATGTTAGGCATCACAATGGATGTAAAGACACCATACTTTGTGGCTGCCTCCTTGATGTATTGCAGGGCGAGCTTGTATTCGGCTGAGCCATAGCCACGTCCGACTACTTCGCCGCCGCCGTGGAATATACCGTCCTCAAAGGTGCACATAAAGTCCATACGGATAAATTCGACTCCTATACTTTTATAATACTTGAAGAATCCGTCGATATACTCCTTGGCTCCTCTGTGGCTCGGCACAATCCATGTAAAGACGTCGCTGGCGTTGGGGTTCTTGACGTGGTCCTTCGAGGGGTCGTACAGAAGGCTGCGCACTTTGTACTTGGTGCCTTCTATCGGCGTGTCGAGCGAGCCGTGTACCCACAAGGGGTTGTCGTATATGCCCAGACGCAAGCCCTTTGCCTTGCACATCTCCACGAGCTGGGTTAGCGGTATGTTGGCATAACTGGTCATATAGGTATGTCCGACGTTGTCGCTGCCCGACATAGTCATAAATCCGTCGGTGCATATCATATTATAACCGTATGGCAAGAGGTTGTCTGCCACCCAGTCGATATTCTTCTGCCACGTTTCAAGCGGCATGTTGCAGTTGGTTCCGGCTATCTCGGCCTTTCTGCCATATTCGTACACCGACCAGTAGAGCGGAGCCTTCTTTGTCACGCCTGTGGGTGTCTCCGGCGCAACGGGGTCGTCTGGGATATCTTCTGGAGTCCAACCTGTATTGAAGCTACCTCCATTTATCGAGTAATCGCTACATCCCATTGTCATAAGAGATAACATTACTGCGACAATTGATAAAACTATCTTTTTCATATATGATTCAACTTATTATTATTTTTTTTTAAACTTAACCTTCATGTCAATGACATTGATGCTAATCTTGTAGTTTCTAGATAGGGAGATCTGAAGGTACCTCTGCTTCTTTCTGCTTTTTAAAGGTAACAGTCATGTGATATGTATCAACTGTAACCTTATATTTACCCGCTTCGCCAGAAAGAACCTGCCACTTGGTATCAGGACTGTTTCTCTTGACAGCTCGTGAGTCAGTAATAGACTGGTTCTCGGAAGCAGCCATAATAAAATCGCAGCTCCAATCACTTGGGGTATCCAATGGGAATTTCAACTCACCTGCAGAAAGCTGACCGATCCATGTAAACAGGAACTTATTGACAGGATCTTGTGTCATTTTCAATGAGCCACCAATATTCCATCCTGCCGGACAAGCAGAACCAACCATATAAAGTTTGTTTATCTCTGGTTCAGGATAAGTAATTGAAGGTTGCTCGCTAGTTGAAAGATCAGCATTTACAACACAGAAACCGTCTTTTTCCACATGGAAAGTTCGAACAGCATCGCTCGCAGCATCTACTGCAATCTTGTAATCACCAGCCAACAATGCACCAGCATAACTGTACTTTGTTTCTGAAAGAACCTCTTCCATTAAAACACCCTCACCTCCTGTGGCATCAGCCTTGAATATGTAAAGATTACGCGGTTGAATCTCATAACCTGTCACATTGACCGTTGTTTTAGATATCTCAGGTTTCATGTAATGGTCTGCACCAGTTACTTCTGCGATAATCTCTCCTTCAACAACAGCAGTTGTACCAGTAGGAACACCCCACGTCTTCAAATATGAATTGAGCTGCTTATGAGTGAAACTAACGGAATTCTGTCCCTCGGGAATATAAATTTTACTGATGGAGTTCTCAAAGTTGCTACCCTCGAGATCCATCTTGAAATAATAATTTATTTTAGTACCCTCACCACGGTCTTGAGCTTTGCCCCATGTAAAGGTAACAGCAGTCTCTTCACCCTTATCCTGCTCCAGGGTCACCGATTCCTCAGAAGCAGCAAGGTGCATCTGATCGTCCACTCCAGGAATGGAGAACCGAATATCATCACCACTACAGCTTGCCAAAAACACAGGAATGGCGACAAGTATGAATAAAATGAATTTCTTCATGATAAATATCTTCTAAATAATGGTTTGTTATGTTTAATTCCAATATGGAGCCTGCTTCAACTTGGTATTTTTGTCTATCTCACTTTGATGAATAGGGAACCAATAGAATGCCTTTTTGTAAACACGAGTCTGATATTCTGTACGCTTATAAAAACTTGCAGCATCACGTCCATTGGCGTTCATTCCATAGAAAGGACCAGTAAGCACCTTCTCAGCTTCCTTCCAGCGTCGTAAATCATCATAGCGCAGTCCCTCACAATTAAGTTCTACGCGACGCTCTGCATGAATCAGATTTCTCATCTCAGACTGATTATCGAGATTGACATGTATGTAGTTGTCATCTGTATTACCTGTGGTATACTGGCGAACACCTGCACGCTCACGAATCTTATTGAGGTATGTCAGGATTTCCTCATTGCCCGGATCACACTCATTGAGAGCCTCGGCATAGTTAAGGTAAGCCTCTCCCAAACGGTAAAGTATTCCAGGGCGATACTGATAACTACCTTGTTTTACATTATCCTTATAGTAAATTTTCTTTTTTGCGAAATAACCGTTCTGAGGAGCATCATGAGTTCCGTTATTGTCGGTCTCTGTTCCATCACCTCTGAACATATTATAAACACGATCTTCCTGATTGAAATAACCATTGTTGAAGTTTACGCAAATATAAAAACGAGGTTCACGATGGCAATACATATTGTAAGTACCCTTGCGAGTGATGGATCCTCCATTACAAAGAGAGGCCCAATCGGTATTGTCGCGCTGTTCGTCGGCATCAGAGAAACCTTCTTCTTTATAATTAGATGCAGGATCGGTAATAGGAAGACCATTCTCCATTGAGAACGCATCCACCAAAGACTGTGTTACACCCATACCACCATTACCGCTGCTACGCAAAGGCGTTGCAAGCTTCTCATACTCAACATAATCACATCCACCAGGACGAGCAAACAGAATTTCGGTATTACCATCATCAAAACGTTTAAACATCATATCCTGGTATGACATAAATGGGTCAATCTTGCCGTCAGACTTTTTCACCTCATACAATTTATATCCAGCAGCCTCTGCCTCTGTAATCAACTCCTTGCAGGCATCGGCAGCCTTTCTCCATTTATTGGCATCGTAAGTCTGGCTTATGATGTTTTCTCCCTTGTCGTTCTTGTAGTTGGCATAGTCAGTATTACCATTAACCAATGGGCTTGCAGCATAGAGCAACATACGCGCCCTTACAGCCAGACACATGATACTGGTAGCACGACCATACTTGCGAGCCTCTGTATATTTGGCAGGTAATATCTTAGAAGCGGCCTGCAACTCCTTATCACACCAATCAATTACTTGGTCATAAGGGGTCTGACCAATCATCAGATCACTCAAGTTGAAGTTGGATGGTGTGATTTCGTCAGGTGCAAAAGGAATACCACCGTATGTATTGGCAAGCAGAGCATAGTAATATGCCTTCATGAAGCGACATTCAGCTTTCATGTACTCCACCTCAGCTGAGGTTATGCCCTGTTCGTTCAAAGCATGTACATTTTGGATAAAGATGTTTGCCTCACGAATACGCTGTGGAAAATTGGCCCAGAAGTTGCCATCCCAGCTGCTGTTGGTAGTCCACTCACCCAAGATAAAAGGAATGACTTTCCAATCGAACTGGCGATAACGCTCTGACGGTGTCATGTCGTCACCTAAAACCTCCCAACCCGCATACTTCAAATAGCCAAGATATGGATCAGGAATTCCAGAATAGACATTGGCAAGCCAGCCCTCGGTACGGGTCTTGTCATCAAAGACCATCTTCAGGTCAAGTTCGGTGTCACTCTCCTTGTCCAAGTAATCAGAACAAGACGAGAATCCGAACATGCCTAATACCATTGTCACAATATATAATGTCTTTCTCATTGTTTTTGTCTTTTATTATTTATTACTAATCAAAAATTCAACTGGAACCCAAACATTACAGAGCGCATGGATGGATATTTTAGGCCATCTGCTGTATCAAGCTCAGGATCCCACAATTTGAACTTAGAAATATAGAACAAGTTATTACCACTAACAAAGAAGCGGATATTGTTGGAATAAATTGCCTTAGTAATGCTTCTTGGCAAAGTGTAACCCAGTTCTATTGACTTAAGTCGCAAGAAACTCATGTCTTTCTTCCACCATGTTGAGGCATAATTGTTATTGGGATTGGTGCTTTCCGACAAACGTGGCCAGAACACATCTTGTGACGGATTTTCCTCAGTCCAGCAATCCTTATAGTTTGCATAAACATTTCCCATAACTCCTTGGCCACTTCCTGGAATAAAGTACTGAGTGCCTCCTATGATACGATAGCTCTGTCCTGTACCCTGGAAGAAGAAACTAAAGTCAAAGTTCTTGTATTCAACATTACCACCAAAACCATAAACAATTCTTGGGGTCGTTGTTCCACCTATATATCCCTCATCCTTGGCATCGACAACACCATCATCGTTCATATCGCGATATTTGATATCACCAGGTCGAACTACAGAGCCTATATTTGGAGTAGGAATACCTGCCTTCAACTTACCATTTTCGAAATCATCGTCTGTATAGAGACGTTCTGCCTGAAGTCCCCACAGTGTACCGATAGAACGACCGGTCAATGAACGATAAGTACCCTTTACTGACTCTGGTTCATCATACTCCTTGACTTCATTCTTAGCATAGGTGAAATTTGCTCTTAGAGCTACACGCAAATCCTTGCCAAACTTGTGATTCCAAGTAACAGTACCATCCACACCACTGTTGTCTACGACGCCATAGTTGGCATAGGGGTTACTCAAGAAACCTGCCTGTGTAGGAATAGTCTTACGCTGCATGAATATGTTGGTACGGTGCTCATAGAAGTAATCAAACTGGAGGTTAAACTCATTCCAAAGTCCCAACTCTATACCAACATTGGTCTTTGTAGAGGTTTCCCATGTCAAATTGTTAACACCTACCTCGCCCTCAGAATATCCTCCACGCCAATAATCACCAGAATAACCAAAATTATAGCCAGAAGCTCCAGTGTTAATAGTGGTAAGATAAGCGAAACGGCGACCTCCGATATCATCATTACCGACCTTACCTATAGAACCTTTCAACTTCAAAAGAGTCAGCCAATCAGCACAGTTTCTCATAAACTTTTCCTCAGAAATAATCCAACCTAAGGCAAGAGATGGGAAGAAACCGAAGCGATGGCCTTTGGCAAAATTCTCACTACCATTGTAACCGAAGTTGAACTCACCCACATAACGACGGTCGAATGTATAAGAAAGACGACCGGCTATACCTTGTGAACGCTTAGGCTGAATATCACCCCAATCGTAAGAACGCTGGTTATAAAGGAAGAGGGCATCTACGGCATGCTTCTTGGCAAAAGTATGATTATAGCCTAAGGAGAACTCTAAGTAAGTACTGTTATTACCATAGTTTGCATTGGAGCTATGGTCTAAGAACTCGCTACCATAGGAAAGTACACCATGAATCAACTCACCCTCATCACCACGCGACTTAGCCACACCATAATAGGTTGGGGTCTTTCCACGAGTTACAAAGTTCTCGTTATAGGTATCAAATGCAAAAGTTGCCTTGAACTTCAAACCAGGTGTAATCATTTTCAGGTTTTGTTCCAATTGGAAGAGAGATTCCAACTTACTTCGTGTTCCTCTATAATAGCCCTGCTGTGTACTCTCTGCCCAAGGATTGGCACGATTGGTACTGGCTTTAGGGATAGTACCATCTGAATAAATGGCAGGATGCACAAATGGTGGGGTTTCGAATGCATGAGTAAACACATTGTCGGTACTACTATTCGACTTGCGCAAGTTCTGCAGATATCCACCCACATTAAAACGAAGCAAGGTGGTTTTAGTCAAATCGAGATCAACATTGGCACGCATATTAAAGCGTGTCAGTTTTGACCCGGTATCATAAGGCAAAGTATCATCAGTATCCATAATGCCAGTCTCATGATAGACAGAAGCTGTCAATGAATACCTTAATATATTAGTTCCGCCAGAGACAGTCATGTTACCTCGGGTAGAAGTGGCATAATCCTTAGTGATTGCATCTATCCAGTCTACATCTGGATAAAGATCTTTATCGTAACCTGTATATGTTTTCATGATCTGATCCTTGGTAAACATTCTCTTACTTGGATCAGAACACAAATTGTTAAGTAACGTCATATATTCAGCTGCGCCGATGAATTCGGGCAATTTGGTCGGTTTCGTAATAGCCTGCTCAAATCTGAAGTCAATAGAAGGCTTAGCTACAGAGCCACGCTTGGTATTGATGATAATGACACCATTGGCACCACGTACACCATACATGGCACTTGCAGAAGCATCCTTCAATACAGAGAATGACTCAATTTCTGCTGGATCAATATCGTTCAAGCTACGCTCTACACCATCTACCAATACTAATGGAGAACTACCGCCTGCACCAAAAGTTGAAATACCACGAATCCAGAACTGCGAGTTGTCATAACCCGGTTCACCAGAAGGCTGATATGCGATAACACCTGCCAATTGACCAGCTAAGTTGTTACTCATTGAACGAGAAGAACCCATCTGGAGATTTCCCGGGTCAAGTGTCTGAATAGAGCCAATGACCGAAAGCTTTTTCTGGTTACCATAACCTACGACAACAACCTCATCGGCACTTACCGCATCTTCTTTCAACTGGATATTAAAGTTAATATCAGATCCAACCTTTACCTCTTGAGGCTTAAAACCGAGATAGTTAAAAACCAAGACACTGTTCTTGTCAGGTACATCGATATAGAAGTGTCCATCCATATCGGTAATAGCAATAATCTTGGTTCCCTTGACAGTGACTGTGGCACCTATCAAAGGATTGTTCTCATTATCGACAACAGTACCACTTGCCTTAATGCCTTTTTGTTGCTGCTGAGCAACATTAGGCAATGCAGCAGATATGGTAGTAACGCCAGCACCTACACCAGGCATCAGCAATAACGAGCATAAAAACGTCTGCCTTACATTCATGTTAATAAATATTTTTAGATATTAATATTTGCATCTTCTTTCATGATAACATTGATTTTCTTGCGTCCCTTTACCGCCTCGGTAAGAGAGACTCAAAACCCACGTATGAGAATACTAAGGTAGCCTTAGGAGAAACCTCGATGGTATAGTTACCATCCATGTCTGTAACTGCACCTGCCTTGGAAGAAGATGTCCTTACATTTACACCTATCAGAGGCTCACCAGAAGCATCAGTGACAGTACCCTGCACTTTCAGCATTTCCTGTGCCAAAAGCGTAAGAGGCATCAGCATGCACAAGCATAACAGTGCGGTTGTCTTTTTTAGGAATGTTTTCATTTGCTTTACTTTTAAGTTAATGTATATACTTTTCGGTAAGTAACCTTAATTAATCTATCTTATCTATTGCAGTCGCAGGACTATACTCCACGACGACTTTTCGTTCCAGCGAACAACTTCCCGAAGGTACTTCCACCGTAGTGCAATGAGTAGCCTCATCATAGCTGAAAGTTGCACTCACACCATCCACTTGGGCTGAGATAGGAGCAGAAGTATTATAGATGTGCATCACATAAGAACGGTTCTGAGGAGCTTTGCTTACTGAACCTTGACGTTCCGAGATGATGTATTCACCTCTGTTGCCATCACAAACTTGCTTCAAGGAAGTCTTGGCATAATCGGTAGCATAATCAGCATTGTCACCATCATCCTCATAAAGAGAACCTTCACCATTGGCACCAGCCACCACATGAAGCACCAAGTTATCAGGACGTTCCGTAACATTCATCACTGTAGATGGATTGAAAGGAATGACCGAACCTTCACGGAAGAAATAAGGTATCTGTTCTTCTGTAAATGTCATTGTGCGCTTGCATGGGCCTTCTATCATCTCATGAGTAGATGCACTCCACCATTTACCTTCAGGGAACCAGATTTCCTTATTGGTCTTTCTGTCACTCCCTGCTTGTGCCGTGATAGGAGCCACCAAGATGTCATCACCAAAGAAATACTCTCCATCGTATGTGTAAGCCTCCTCTACCTCTGGATACTCATAATAGAGTGGACGGCAAAGAGAAATACCTGTTTCGTATGTCTTGCGAGCCATCGTATAGATGTATGGGAACAAAGTATAACGCAAACGCACTGCCTCCAATATGGTAGGGAAATTAGAGAACTTCCAGATTCTACGTTCGATGCGGGCATCACTTGTGGCATGAGTACGGAAGATTGGGGTAAACACGCCAAACTGAATCCAGCGTAACACGAGGTTAGGATTGTTGATAAGTTCTTCACTTGAATACATGTGACCTCCCAGGTCGTGTCCCCAATAACCGTAACCAACATTAGAAGCCGTTGCTGTGAAGTATGGCTCAAATGCCAAAGCGTCATAACTGATATTGGCATCACCCGAGAAACCTATCTGATAACGATGGCTACCCAAACCTCCCCAACGATGGAAGATGACAGGACGATGGTCGGTACGCTTCGCTGCCTCATTATAGAACACATGGTTGCACCAGAATGTCTCACTCAAAGAGTTGGTATATGGACTCGTAAGATGCTGTTGCCAATCTATCCACCAGAAATCTACGCCTTCTTTTTCATGGTCACGGATGATATTCTTAAAGAAAGACTTTGTAAAATCTGTATAATCAAGACTCCAGTTGATGGTGTTCTTATCATCATTGAGATACTTGCCACCCAATTCGGACTTCATTGCCGCAAAATAAGATGGAGACTCCACCTTATTGATTCCATCGGCAGGATGCAAGTTGAGAGCAGTCTTAAAGTTCTGTTTGTGCATCTCTGAAAGTAATTGGGTAGCATTTGGAATCAAGTTTGTATTCCAAGACCAACCAGTCCAACCTCCACGACCTTCCGAACCACTGTAAGCATTACCATTCCAATGCCAATCCATGTCGAGAATCATCACATCAGTAGGAATCTTGTTCGTCTTCAAGTCCTTCATGATATTGCGATAATCATCTGCCGAATAAGAGGCATACTTGCTATACCAATATCCAAACACATAGTCTGGAGGCAAAGGTATGTCACCTGCTATCTTTGTAAAGTCGGCTATTGCCTTCTTGTAATTGTGACCATAACCCAAGAAATAAGTGTCCATTGCATGATTGTCTGCACGGTCAGCCCACCAACTATATCCAACTTCCGTACTTGGCACCAATGCGTATGAACGTCCACCATCTGCACGAGAGGAACTCCAAGAGTCGTCTATCACTGCCCAACCAGAACGTGACACAAGACCGTTTTCCATCTCTGAACGCTTGCTATCGCCCATCAGTCCATCCAAAGTACGGCAGGTTCCCTTCAGGTTCAATGGGTCTGGCTTACCTGGATACCATGCGGACTGAACACCATCACCGTTGACTGCAATGGTAAGGTTCATGGAAGAAGCTGGTATTGTACGAGGGTCTGTACCCTTGCGATACTTCAACTTCAAGTTGGATGTTGTTATATATAAATAGGTATCGTCTTCAGTTTTTGTAAATTGAGGAACATCCAAATTACGATTGACAACCGTAAATGTTGCTTGATCCTCAAACGTACCCTTTGCACTATACTCAATGCGTATCATCTCAGGAGTAAGCACGGTGAAACGAGCATTGCCACATTTCACGATAGCATTGGTTGCAGCCACAGGATTGTTGCTTACAACACCTTGCGCTGTTACCGTAAGAAATGCAGCACAAGCAATGAAAGCGAAAGATAATAATCTCTTCATGTTCAAATTGTTCTTTAATTGTTAGTTTATGTTATTTTAAATTCCAAATACAGTCTTGTCGGCGTTGTTGGTTGCAAAGATAGGGCTTTTTTAAATAGGTTATAACACCGTACACCAAAAATACAAATATGTACAAACAACACTTGTGCTGAATATCAGAGACTTATGATATTCAGCACAAGAGAAAAATACAAACCCTATCCAAAGGGTATTTCGCATATATTAAAGAGTTTTTAATCTATTTTAGCTACTCTTTCTTCAAAATCCTCAGGATAAAGAGAGCGTAAACGGATGCGAGAACGATAAGAATATACCGTCTGCTTGGAACATCTCAAGAAAGCAGCAATCTTCTCATTCTCCACAATACCCAAACGCAACAAGGCATAGATGCGTAACTCTGTGTTAAGTCGGCCGACCTTCTTGGGTTGAATATTCTCGTCTTCCTTCATCAAACCATTGAAGGACACAACAAACTCTGGAAAGATTCGGAGGAAGATACGGTCGAAGTCCTCAAAGAACTCTTCGATTTCATCCTCCACGATGGAACTTGACTTCAAACGTCTATAGAGTTCCTGCAGTCCACCATTGGCAGCCAATTTATTGAGTGAACGTCGATAAGCATCCAACTTATCTATATAAGCCGAACACTTGTTCATAAACTCCATGATATAGATATTCTTAATCTTATTACTCTCGAAGAGTGAGCTATTGGTCTCTTGCAGAGCCGTATTGGCTTCGTTCAGTTTGTCATTGGTAGAAGTCAATTGTGTATTGAGAGAATTCAACTTCTGGTTCATCTCATTCAAACTCTTGTTTGACTCTTCCAAGGCACGGTGAGCATGGGCGATTCGATGCAACTGCTTACGAGTATAAATCATCAAAGCCCCCACCAACATCAAGAGGAAGCTCACGATAATCAATCCTAAGGTGATATGTGCTCGCTCGGACTTGCGCATGGCATCATACGCATTATCTATAATAGGCAAAGCATCAGAAACCTCAATAATACGTAGTCTCGCATTACAAAAGGTAGCATCCTCCATCGACTTTCTCATATACAAGTAAGCACGAGTTACATCACCCTCCTCATATAATAAGGTGGCAAGACGACGAAGCGACACATACTCCTTGATACTATTTTTCAAATCAGACATGGCTGAAATGATGAGATACTGCTTTTCCTTATCCTTGTCATTTATCTGGCGATAAATATCAGAGATACAATAAGCCACATATCCCATCTCTCGGTCATCCACCGTCAACTTTTTATAAGAAGCAAGGAGAATATGCAACGCATCTGTATATTTCTGATTCGTTATCAAGAACCCAGCCTTGTCCCAATCGCTATTCAAGACATTTAAGTTCTTGAGCGAATCTCGGTAAAGCAAACGCCTCCGCTCATAGTATTCACGCTGGATAGAGGTTATCGCTGTTTGACGAAGTCCCTCGTAAAGATCGCCATACAAACTATAATAGTATTGGCGCATATCATTGGACATCAAACTGCCATCCGTTGCCGAAAGTATTCTGTTCGCCTCCAAATAGTTGCCACTCTTGGTAAAGATACCCGCAATATCCAACTCAGAATAGACACTGTCCTCATAAACATTCAATTTCTTTGCCAAACTAAGTTTTCGTTCCGCATACACGTATGCAGAATCCAAATTAAAAGGATAGTATTTAGCGAAGATGTCACGAGACACCGCCAATCTTTCCTCATCATTATTCGCTCTACGAAGCTTTTGCTTCAACACGTCAATCCTCTGCTCGTACTTATGAGTATAAACGCTACTGTTCTTGATGACCACATCAAGTTCCTCAAGTGTGTACACTTTGCAATACGGAGGTGTGGCAAGGGCAAAAGTATCCATGCACAGAGCTATCACCGTCAACAATAAATGCTTTATCACGATATTATTTATTATTTTGTAATGATAAAAAAATAACATGGTACATTTTGTATTACTTTTATGAAGTGATACATGGCTAAATGGTAGTACTTTGAGTACCCCATTCATTTCATATTTACTATAGTTTTCCTTTGCCATAATTTAATATTTCCTTATTTCCGCAATACTATAATTTAATGTTTTTTATAAGCAGAGGGTGTGTCATAAGTCCATGATGCACCCTTTTTCTCTTTTTCACCATCAAGTATCAATTGAAAGCCTTTCAACCATACAGGTCGCCAGATTTCCTATTTCCGTTTTTGCTGTTCTCTTATTATCCTGAACGCCAAATCGGCAAACTTTTTTAATGCTGCCTGAACCTGTCCTCGTCCGAAAGCCCAGAATATGAGGGCGGCAGAGGCTGGTGCTGCATGCGTTCCTACATATTGGCGCATTTTAGGAACCGTACAGTTTTCAATGCCAAGTTCATGCATGGCACAGAATATTTGGGCAGCCGGCACTTCAAAATCAGTCTTGGTGCGCTGATCTCTAAGTACCAACGTGGTTTTGTTAACCTTTACCACCTTGTATTCCTTATAGGCATTACTGCAATACACCTTGATAGTCTTTATCTTTTGAATAAAGCTATCGAATGTCAATGTATTTATATCTTCTATCATAACTAATGGGGTTTAAATGTTGTGGTGATAAGCAAATCATTCCACCTTTTTATTATAATTCTCCTCTATTATGGTGCAAAAGTAAGTTTTTTCTGTGAATAAACCAAGAAAAATTGCTTTTTTCTGAAGCATGTACAATATATTCTTTTATCAGGTATCTATTTACATCTTTTTAATTGCCAAAAACTTGCATGATTCAAAAATTAACCGTATCTTTGCGGCTAAAGATAGGAATAGGAGAAAAGATTATGGCAAACAATAAATTCAGAAAGCTGCCGGTAGGCATACAGTCTTTCAATGTCATCAGAGAAGAAGGATACCTCTATGTTGACAAAACTGACATGGTTTGGAAATTGGCGAACCAAGGTTTAAAGTATAATTACTTGAGCCGTCCTCGCCGATTCGGTAAGTCTGTGCTTGTTGATACACTCCAGGCTTACTTCGAAGGAAGGAAAGAGCTCTTCGAAGGACTGAAAATCATGGAGTTGGAGAAGGAATGGAAACAGTACCCGGTTATTCGACTCGACATGAGCCGAGGGGGAGCGACAGCAAATGAAGTTAAGGCATACCTGGATCGAACTTTTGATGTTTATGAGCAATTATATGGCATCCATATCAAACCAACAGATTCACTAGGAAACCGCTTCGACCTCATCATTAAAACCGCCTATGAGCAAACAGGGCTCAAGGTTGCCATTCTTATCGATGAGTACGACTCTCCTCTCCAGCACTCGTGGAAAACTCCCGAGCATGAGGGTTGCACAGAAGTATATAGAAGCGTGTTTGCCATTCTGAAAGCTGATGATGCGTACCAACGTTTCGTCTTCATTACGGGTATCACCAAGTTTACGCAGATTTCTCTTTTCTCAGTTCTCAACAACCTGACCAATATCAGTTTCCTTCCTGAATATGCAGCTATCTGCGGTATTACAGAAGAAGAAATCGGGGAGAACTTCAAGCCGGAACTGGAAAGAATGGCTGAAGTGAACGAGTGGACCTTGCAGCAAACTCATGATAACCTGAAGGATTACTACGATGGATACCATTTCAGTCGCAGAAACATGGTGGACATCTACAATCCTTTCAGTCTCCTTAATGCACTCGACGCACAAGACTTGAGCTGTTTCTGGGTTTCATCAGGAGCAACATCCATGCTACCTAAGTTTGTGGACAACATGGAACTGCGCTTACGGAATTTCGAAAATTGTCCGATTTTACGCAAGACTCTTGAGAGTTCTGACGTAATAAATGGTGGTGCCGAACTCTTTCTTTATCAGACGGGTTACCTTACCATCAAGTCGAGCGATGAATTTGGCTATTTCTTAGGTTTTCCAAACCAAGAAGTGAAACAGGCTCTTTACGAGGTTGTACTGCCAAGCCTGACCATGAAATCAGAAAGCGATATTATCAGTCTGCAAGGCAGTCTGTTCCGCCAATTGGGTACCGGGCAAATCGCAGATGCCATGAAAACGTTGAAAGCATTGGTTGCCGATGTGCCTTACAGCAACAAGAAACTTGCCTCGATGGATATGGAAGAGCGCTACCGTCTCATCATCAGTACTATTCTGAATGCCATCGGTCTGAAAGTGGAGGTAGAGCATATGCTTGCAACAGGAAGGATCGACCTCATCGCCCAAACTTCACGCTACATCTACGTGATAGAACTGAAACTGAAAAATAATGGTGGTAAAAAGGCTGCCATTCAGCAGATACTGGATAACAAATACCTGGAGCCTTTCCAAGCAGACAAGCGAAAGGTGATAGGCCTCGGCATTGAGCTGGACGAAGAAGGCAAAGGGCTATTGGATTGGGGAATTACTGAAGAATAAAAACATAGAAGAAGAGGGCGTGCAAAGACTATATCTTGCACACCCTCTTCTTTTTTCCGATTCCTACAATATCTCCAACTGATCCTTTACCGCCTTATAGCAGCGGCGGGAAACCGTGATTTCCTCATGGTCGAAAGGAGGAGAAAAGATGCAGCGGAGCGTATAATTCTCGATGCAGAGAAGATAATCGAGATTGATGATGCAATCCTGACGAACCTGAGCCAGAGAAGGCGACATGGAAAGGATGGTCTTTGCCGTGGCCTGCCTCTTCAATTTATAAACCTGCCCATTCGACAACTTCAACTGCCAAAGATGAGTAGCCTCATCAAAAGTGCAACTGAACACATCATCGGGCTTCAACATCAATAAACCCGAAATGGTCTGAATGGCAAGACGCTTGGCTGCTGTTCCCAGCATCCCATTCATTCCCGAAAAATCCTGAGCCTTCTGAGAAGCCAAGACTGATTCAGAAGAACAGGAAGAGAACTCTGGAACGGAAGAAGCATCTTCATCCACATCATCTCCATCTTTCATTTTCTGCCGGATTCGGTCTACCACCAGTTCAAACTCATCCTGCTGATAAGGTTTCAACAGGAAATCGAAGGCAGAGGCTCTGAGCGCATCAATCATATACTTATCGAAGGCGCTGTAAAATACTACGATAAGTTCCATCGGAATTTCATCTCTCAGAGATTGCAACACCTCAAAACCCGTCTGTCCAGGCATTTCAACATCGATGAACAGCACATCGGGCTGTATGCTCATCACCAGATTCTTTGCCGATACCGCCGAAGAGGATGTGGCAATCACCTCAAAATCTTCCAGAGTTGCCAAATCATCCTGCAACCTGTGGATGCTCTGTGGTTCATCGTCCACAATCACAACCTTAATTCTATCTTGCATGTTATTTCTTTTTAAATTCTTATGAAAAGTTTCTTACTTAAAGACATTATAATCGTAATTACATGGAACTCCGATACTTACACATATTCCTCTATTCCTGGTAGCACCCTCCTCTTCTGATGCTCCTCTGTTGCTCTGCATCTTGAAAAACATCTTGCGTTCGTTGCTTGCATTAAGCATTTCGATGGTACTGTTCAGAATTCTCAATCCGGTTCCCGTACTGGCAGCACAATTTTTCTTTTTCTTGCCAACGGTACCCGAAACTCCACATCCGTTGTCTGTAACATCTATGCGGAGCATATCGTCCTCAACCCAGATGTTTACATCCAGCAAAGGCTTATCTTCCGTCTCTTTCATTTCCACAAAAGCATATTTCAAAGCATTCTCTACAGGAATCTGGATAATCATAGACGGCAGCATGAGCTTCATATCCACATCCTTGGCAACATGGAACTGAGGCATCGGAAGGAACGGATTGGTTTCATGGCGAAGAGTAGAATAGCTCGTCACCATCTGCAGTTCCTCTTCCAAACTTACCGCCATCTTATCGCAAGAAAGCAAGTAGGCACGCAGTACCTGTATCAGAAGATGAAGCGGTTTGACATTAACCCCCTTCGGAAGATTAGATACGAAGATATTGAGCACATTAAATACAAAATGAGGCGAGAAACGATTGCGCACATTCTCCATCTTCAGAGCCATCATCCGGTTCATCTCCTTATGATGCTGATGCTTGCTGCGCATCCATTTGTAACGGATGAAAGCGATGAGAGCCAACACGCTCATTACCAGCAAGCCGATAATCAGGAGCAGGATGACTCTAAAGGATCTTACCTCTGCTTGCGTGGTGCTAAGGGATAAATCACGGCGAACGATGGCCGTATCCTGCTTGAATCTCAATTCATTCTCCTGAACATTCGAAACCATCGTAGCGTTACGGAGCGAATCGTCGTACTGATTCATCAGTTTCTGATATTGCAGAGCCTTGGCATATTGTCCCTTTCGTTCACAAAGAGCCGCCAGTCCCTTATGATAAAGGTAAAGATAATTAGGCGACATCTTGGAGAGATCGTATGGCTTGTTCAAAATCTCAGTAGCCTTCGCCAGACTATCCTGCTTCAGAGCCAGAGATGCATTCAACCCATCCACATAGAATTGCACATCGCTCTGCATTGAGGGCTGGGCAAAGAAGAATTTCGTGGTAAGAGTCAGATATTTCTGTGCAGAATCCAACCGGTTGAGTTCCAGATAAGTCTGTCCGAGATTAGCATCAACAATAGCCGTCGCCAGAGGCTGTTCCATCTGCCGTGTAGCCTTTTGAGCCTTCAGGAAGCATTTCAGAGCCTCAGCCGGTTTTTCCTGACTGCTGTACACATTTCCCCAACTGTTGTAAAAGAAATAAACATCTTTCGGATTCTTTGGCGGATACAGGCGTTCAGCCTTCTGGAAATAATGATGCGCCAGCTGATAATTCTGCAAATCATTATAAACCTGTCCCAGTCCTGAGAGAATACTGTTCTGGGCTTCATGCTGATTCAGAGAATCTGCCAGGAAATAGGCACGGCGATACCAGGAAGAAGCATCCGCCAGCTTACCCATCTGTCTGGACGCATCGGCAATATTGATACATACATCAATCGCCTTGCCGCAACTGTCAAGGTTCATGATTTCATGATAAGCTTTCTCATAATAAATTAAAGCCTCCTTCCTCTTGCCGGAAACCAGCAAAAGTATGCCTTGCAGATTATCAGCATAAGAAAGAATTCTGTTGTCAGGAGTTTGTTTGCAATAAGCGTTAACCGAATCTATCAACGACTGGCATTGGGCATCAGCCCCCTTCATATAATAACATTTAGCTATTAATAATTTTTTCCATTGATCGCTTTTATCGGGATTACCTTCACATTTGAAATTTCTTATCAGCATGATCATCGAATCAGGATGACTCTGCATGAGAGATTGGTGACCGGACACAAATTCATCAATATCTTTATGCCACGACTCATCACCCTTCTGCCGATGAGAACAAGCAGCAAACAGCAGCATCAGAACGAATAGCCACAGAAGGCACAGTCCGTTCTTAATCTGCATCGTCATTATCTTTCTATATACACTTACCATGATAGACTATTTAAATGAATTTATGTTTCAGTTGCGAAAGTACAACAAAAAATCCAAATAAACAAAAAAATAACTGAAAAACTCATGTTTTTGCAAAAATATGAACTAAAACGCGTTTAAATGTGTATCTTTGTAGCATGGAACTGCATTTATTCAAAAATATAGAACAAAATAATATACCTGAAAGGATGAACAATCCATTCAGCTACGAACCTCATCCGCTCTGCATCGAAGCATGCAGAGAGTTGCAGGATGAACTCTCACAGCGAAACGACTGGCGGGAGGAAATAGACCGTGGAAAGATGTTCGGCGTACTTATCGTAGAAGCCGACAACAGTAAGATTGGCTATCTGAGAGCTTATAGCGGACAGATTGGCGGCAGAAGCGACTGGGAAGATTTTGTACCAGCAGTATTCGATTATCTCCAACCCGACGGATATTTCAAGAAACATGAGGCTGAGATTTCAGAATTGAACCAGCAAATCAGACAGCTTGAGACTAATGAATATCTGAAAAGGGCGAAAGGTCTGATTGATATATTGCAACAGAAGCGCCAGGAATTTATCGCCAACTATCAGACGAAGATAAAAGAAGCGAAAGAAAAGCGAGATGCAAGGCGCAAGGAAGCTCTTTCTGCAGGAATATCTTTGAGCCAGGAAGAGGAAGAGGCGATGATAAAAGAGAGCCAGTTTATGAAGGCTGAACTGAAGAGACTGAAGAAATCGGTAAACGAAAAGACGGCGCTGGAAACGGAATACGAAGTCTACGAAAAGGACTTGAAAAAGGCGAAACAGCTCCGCAAAGAGCTATCAGAAGCGCTTCAGCAATGGCTGTTTGAGAAATTCCAGATGCTGAATGCGGAAGGAGAAAGCAAGGACCTGCTGGAGATTTTCAAAGACGAGGCGGTTAAGATTCCACCTGCCGGAAGTGGAGAATGCTGCGAGCCGAAACTCCTGCAATACGCTTACCAGCATGGCTACAAGCCTCTGCAGATGGCGATGTTCTGGTGGGGAGAGAGTCCGAAAGAAGAAATCAGACATCATCTTCAGTTTTATCCTGCCTGCAACGGAAAATGCAAACCGATACTACATTGGATGCTGCCTAAAACAGTCTTTGAAACCCAACAGACCGAAACTACTATATATAATAAGGTGGAAACGCTCTACGAAGACCGTGAACTGGCAGTCATCTATAAGCCCGAAGGTTTACTCTCGGTTCCGGGGAAAGATGCAGCCCAACCTTCCGTCTACGCTCTGATGCGCAGGAAATATCAGGAAGCTACCGGTCCGCTCATCGTCCATCGTCTGGACATGGCAACAAGCGGACTGATGATTATTGCCAAGACCGAGTTTGCCTATCATCGCCTGCAGAAGGAGTTTCTGAATCATCGGGTTCAGAAGAAGTACGTAGCCATTGTTTGCGGAAAAGACAAGGAATCGTGCAACCGGATTCTGAAAGAAGCTGAAAGCGGAAGAGGTTACATCTCGCTCCCCCTGATAGCAGATTTCCTAGACCGTCCACGACAGATGGTAAACCGCGAACAGGGCAAGGAAGCCATTACAGAATACGAGGTTCTAGAGCGTATTGACGATACCCATCTTCGCCTGGCGCTCTATCCTAAAACGGGCAGAACGCACCAGCTGAGAGTGCATTGTGCCCATCAGGAAGGTCTGAATGCCCCTATCATCGGCGATCCGCTCTACGGCAACGAGCCGGCAACAAGACTGCATCTTCATGCAGAGGAAATCACATTTGAGCACCCGATGACGGGAAAGAAGATGACTATAACAAGAAAGGCTGATTTCTAACCGAAACCAGCCTTTCTTCATATCTGCGGATGACAGATTCCGCAGAAACAGATGAAAACATCGTAACATCAGACAAAGAACATCACAATAACCTGAGCTATCACCACTCTGATAAACATGCCGAGCGGATAAACCGTAGCATAACTGATACTTGGCGTATCGCCATCCAGCGTCTCGTTGGCGTAAGTAAGCGCCATCGGATTCGCCATACTTCCACAGAGGATTCCGCAGATACTGCCGAAGTCATACTTCTTGGTCTTCAGGATGATGAGACCTACGATAACCACAGGCACAACCGTGATAAGGAAACCGATGCCTACCCACATCAAACCTTCCGGACGGACTACCGTCTCGAAGAACTGTCCACCAGCCGCCAATCCCAGGCAACCGAGATAGAGGGCAAGCCCCAGTTCTCGCAGCATCAGACCCGCACTTCGCGTCATGTAAGAGATGAAATGCACACGAGGCCCCAGCGCACCAATCAGAATACCCATTACGATAGGACCACCGGCAATACCCAGACGCACAGAAGCCGTCATTCCAGGAATATCCAGAGGAATGGTTCCCACGGCAAGACCGAGAATGATTCCGAGGAAGATGGCGCCGAGGTTCGGCTCGTTCAGAGTCTTTACGGTATTACCCAGAAACTGTTCTACATGGTCGATACTCGTAGGGTCGCCAACTACCGTCAGTCGGTCGCCGTACTGCAGACGGAGGTCATCTGTAGCAAGCAGACGGATATCACCACGAAGCACTCGGCTCACATTCACGCCATAGGAATTTCGCATCTGCAGACTGCCCAGGCGCTTGCCGTTCAGTCCCGGACGGGTAACAACGATAATGCGGCTTTCTACCTTCGCATCAATCGCATTCCAGTCTACCTTATCATTATTCCACTCCTTATCCACCTTCTTTCCAAAGAGAATCTGCATCGCCGAGACCTCTTCCTTATTGGTAACCACGAGCACATTATCATTCGTATGAAGAACCGTATCAGCCTGAGGAACTATCACCTGTTCGCCTCTCCACACACGAGAGATGATGAACTTGCGATGCGTCATCATCGTAATCTCTGCTATGGTATTGCCGTTCAGGGCAGGATTCACGATTACGTATTGTCCGATAGACGTATGGTCATCATCATCATTACTGCGAATCTCCAGATCTTCCGGTTTCACAAAGAGTTTGCGCAAGAGCATCATCGCCAGGATAACGCCCACAACACCCAACGGATAAGTAACCGCACAGCCCAGAGCCGCACCTTCGCTAGGCAAGCCCAACTGCTGCAACGCCTGCTGGGCAGCACCAAGGGCAGGCGTATTGGTTGTGGCGCCACACAGGATGCCCATCATATCAGGCAGACTGATTGGCAAAATCCAGCACAAGCCGAGCGAGAACAAGGTTCCCACCAGGATGACAGCCAGACTCCAGAGATTGAGCGAAATGCCTTCGTGACGCATCGAACCGAAGAAGTTAGGACCCACATAAAGACCCAGCACATACACAAACATGGTAAGGCCGAAGCTTTCTGCAAACTCCAGCATGTTCTGGTCAATAGAGAGCCCTAGATGTCCCGCTATAATACCCACGAAGAATACGAAGGCTATGCCAAGGGAGATTCCTTTGACATGAATCTTGCCGAGAGCAAGACCCAAAGTACAAATCAAAGACAGGATGACGATGCCTTGCACCGCCGAATGCACGTTGATTAAATTATCAAACCACATAATGTTTCTTTATATCTATTCTAGATAATATTTTAAAATTGCTTTTTCTCGATGCAAAGGTACATTAAAATGCGAACAAAACAAAATAATTCCCATTTTTTTTTGTATTATTCTCGATTTGCAGTACCTTTGCATCCGCTAAATGTAATAAGAATGAAAGATATTTGTTGTATTGGGCACGTAACAAAGGATAAAATCGTGACCCCGAACAGTACGGTTTACATGGCTGGCGGCACCTCTTTTTATTTTGCCTACGCCATCAACCAATTGCCAAAGGATGTAAGTTTCTCGCTCATTACGGCGATGGATTCTACCGAGAAGGAACCGGTTGAAAAGATGCTCAAGGCAGGAATAGACGTCACCTTGAACCCATCGCGCAATACGGTTTTCTTCGAGAATATTTATGGCGATAATCCTAACGACCGTAAGCAGCGAGTGCTTGCCAAGGCAGATCCTTTCACCATCCAGCAGCTGGAGCATGTAGAGGCCAAGGTCTTCCACCTGGGCAGTCTGCTGAGCGATGATTTCTCGCCAGAAGTGGTTGCCTTTCTTGCCAAGAAGGGAAAAGTTTCCATCGATGTGCAGGGATATCTGCGCGAGGTGAGAGACGAGAAAGTTTACGCCATCGACTGGAAGGACAAACTCCAGGTGCTCAAGAACACCTATTATCTGAAGGTGAATGAGACCGAAATGGAGACCATTACCGGACTGAAGGACCCGAAGGAAGCCGCCAAGCTGATTCATGCCTGGGGCGTAGCCGAGGTTATCATCACCCTAGGTAGCGAGGGTTCGCTGGTTTATGTAGATGATACGTTCTACGACATTCCAGCCTATCCTCCTCATGAAGTAGTAGATGCTACCGGATGCGGCGATACCTATTCGGCAGGCTATCTCTACAAGCGCCTGCAGGGAGCCAATCCAGTAGAAGCCGGCAAGTTTGCTGCAGCCATGTGTACCATCAAACTGGAGCACAACGGACCGTTCAATCGCACCATCGAAGATGTAATGAAAATCATCAGATAACAGACGGGGCAATCCCCGCTTTTAAGAGAAAGGCAGTTTCCAACAAGCAGGAAACTGCCTTTTTTCTTTGAGTTCACCCTCCGCTTACCCTCTGAAAATATGTTGTTTAGCAACTTTTTTCATATATGGACCATTATGAACTTGCATAATAACGCATTTTTTCATACCTTTGCAGAGTAAATGAAACTGACAGTTCCAGATACACCTAGGAAAAGTAATCATATAAAATAAAGAAATCATGAAACAGAAGAAGCATCTAGCAATCGTAGGGAGCATGCTATTCGCATTAACCGCATGTTCAGGTGGTAGTTCCGAACTGGACCCGACAGAAAAGCCTACCCCGCCAGCAAAAGTATCTATCAGCATCAGCACTTCGATACTAAGCCGTGCTACGGATCTGGCTTTCGAAGCGGGCGACCAGATAGGTCTGTTTGTCGTCAACCATCAAGCCGACGGCTCTGCCGCAACGCTCCAAACGACAGGTAACTATATAGATAACACGAAATTTATCTATGATGGAACCTGGAAGGCAGCATCCCCAACCTACAGGAAAGACAACAGCACCCATGCCGATTTCTACATTTATTATCCATACTCAGGCTCTATCGGCAACATAGAGGCGATGCCTTGGACTGTAAATGCAGACCAGAGCACAACCGAGAACTACAAGGCTAGCGAACTTCTGATAGGCAAGACGATGGATGTGACTCCTACCGAAAACGCCGTGAAGATAGACGCCAAACACGTGTTGAGCCAGATGATTATCAATCTCGTGGCAGGAAACGGTTTCACAGAGGCTTCGCTTGCAGCAGCCAAGATTAGCGTAAAGATTAACCGGCTGAAGACACAGGCTACAGCCAATCTTTCTACAGGCGCCGTAACAGCCAAGGGCGATGTTACAGACATCATTCCGCTCAAGGAAGAAGGCAACAACTACAAGGCACTCATCATTCCGCAAGCCGTAGGCGAGGGAAATCTCATTACCGTAAATGTTGACGGCAGAGATTTCAATCTTCCTAAGTCATCTAAGTTTTCCGCTTTCGAGGCTGGCAAGAAGCATAAATTTACCGTTACGCTCATCAAGACCAGCAACGGCGTGAATGTAAACATCAGCAAGTGGGAAGACGACGGTATCGACTATGGTGGTACAGCCGAATAAAAAAGTACAGACGATTTTCTATCCTAGAAATAATATGAGATGGGTTTTCTATCAACGAAGGCTCATCTCCCCAAAAGAATTATTTATGAAAAGAGTAAGACATTCATTATTATATCTGCTTGCGGCAGGAGCCATGCTCCTGACAGGCTGTAGCGATGACTTCTTCGGCGACAAGACCGAGCAGCACGACAGCAACCGCATCCAACTCTCGGGCGATATCGACCAGCTTGCCGTAACCCGCGTCAACGACAACGGTTTCTGCAACGGCGACGTGATGGGCGTTTATATCGTAGATTACGAGGGAAACAAGCCTGGAACCTTGAAGGTAAATGGCAACCGTGGCGATAATGTGCGCCACACTTTCGATGAGCCAAACTATAAGTGGAACTCTGCTTATGACCTTTTCTGGAAAGACAAGCATACGCATATTGATGTATATGGTTACTATCCGTTTGCCAATCCTGAGAGCATCGAAGATTATCAGTTTGAAGTACAGAAAGACCAGAGCAAGGCAACCGAGAATGGCGAGATGGGTGGCTACGAAGCGAGCGATTTCCTCTGGGGCAAGGTATCAGATGTGGCTCCTACTACCAGCGTAATCCGTTTGCCTATGGCGCATCGCATGTCTAATGCCCGCGTTACCCTAATTCAGGGTTCCGGCTTTGCTGAGGGCGAATGGGCGAATCTGGAGAAGATTGTCCTGACAGCCAACGTAGCCCGCAAGGCAAGCATCAACCTTTCTACCGGCGAAATCAAGACAGCAGGTGCTGTAGAGAGCACCATGACCATCCCATCTCGTACTAACGACGAGTGGCGCACCATCGTGGTTCCTCAAACCGTAGCAGCCGGCACAACCCTCTTCAGCATCACCATCGGCGGCGTGCCTTATAAGTTCACTAAGAACGAGGCACTTACCTATGTGGCTGGCAAGATGATGAACTTCGGTATCAAAGTAGACAAGCAGACCGGAAGCGGCGCTTACAAACTTACTTTGGTTAGCGAAAGCATTACTCCTTGGGAGAATGATTTGGTAAGCCATGATGCAACAGCGAAGGAGTATATTGTCATCAACTCTACTCCTGGAGGTTTGAAGAAAGCCATTACTGCGGCTAATAAGGACTATACCAAGATTAAGAACCTGAAGATTACGGGTGAGATTAATGCCAAGGATTTCTATTTCATGAGAGATTCTATGCCAATTCTTTCTGCTCTAAACCTCAAGGAAGTACATATCAAAGCATGGACTAATCCAAATAATTCCGACGAAAAATATCTTGAAGATAAGATTCCTGTTTCGGCATTTAACGCACAAGGTGGCGGTGGAAATTCAACCCTGGTCAATTTTGTTTTTCCAGATAGACTTAAGGCTATTGGTGACAACGCATTTACTAACTGTAAAAACCTATCAGGTTCGTTAATTATTCCAGAAGGAGTTGTAGAGATTCAAAGAGGAGCTTTTACTGGATGTAGTTCATTAAACGGTACTTTGTCTTTACCATCAACTCTAAAAAAATTAGGAACTTCAGGAGATGGACCTGACAAGGATATCAAAGACGAGGGTATCGACTATTACAATGGAGTATTTCAATACTGTTCTAATCTAACAGGAAATCTGATTATACCAGATAATGTTGAAATAATAAGAGGATATTGTTTTGATAGGTGCTCTGGTTTTTATGGAGAATTAAAACTTCCTTCTAAACTCAAAAAGTTAGGAGAGAGAGCTTTCTTCTTATGTAATAACCTAACAGGATCATTAGAAATACCACAAGGAGTTTCATCCATACCAAACGAAACATTTACGGGATGCGGTTTCAATGGTACTCTAACTTTGAATGATGGTATAACTAGTATTGGACAATCTGCATTTGGAGATAACAGTTTTAAAGGAGAATTACATCTACCAAAAGGTCTGAAAGTAATTGCAGACGATGCATTCTATAATAATGATTTTTCCGGAAATTTGAATATTCCTTCAACCGTCACTAGAATAGGTAACAAAGCATTTGCCTATAATTGGCGAATTATGGGTACTTTAGAGTTTCCTGAGGGACTTGAAAGCATCGGCGCTGGCGCATTTGCCAATTGCCGCAGCTTAGAGGGGCTCATATTCCCTGAAAGTCTCGAAAATATCAGATGGGAACCATCTTGGACAGATGATGGCGGAGCCTTTCAAAACTGCTTTGGTATCAACAGCATTATTTGTAAAGGAACGATGCCACCACATGTTTACAAACAAGTTTTCGATGGCGTAGCCAAGGACAACTTCACTCTCGAAGTCCCAGAGTCTGCCATTTCCCAATATCAATCAGCACCAGGCTGGTGCGACTTCAAGCGAATCGCAGCTCACCACGAACTCGTTTGCCGACCATCTGTAGCCTGCGCCTTGAGCACGGAGCACAAGCAGAAACTGGTGATTAACGCAGAAGGCGAATGGGAAGTAGCAAGCAAGCCAGACTGGTGTGAGGTTTCTCCTGCCAGCGGCAACAAGAAGACAGAAGTTACTTTGACCATCAAGGGAATGGCTAAGAATGCTGATAGTCGTGATGGAAAGGTGGTGTTCCGACTGAAGGACAAAGACTACACCCACGAATGTAGCGTTTCGCAGTATGGTTATGAATATGGAGAGGACGAATGGATTACCCTGCAGAAGGCTACCAAGGGCAACAATGGTGGAATCAATATCGTGCTGCTCGGCGACGGCTTTAGCGCAAAGGATATTGCCAGCGGAAAATATCTGAAGGATATCAAGCAGGAAGTGGAGTATTTCTTCGGTATCGAGCCTTACAAGACTTACCGTGATTACTTCAACGTCTATACCGCCATTCCGCTTTCTACGGAATCGGGCGTAGGAACCGTGAACACCATCCGCTACAACCGATTCAATACCACCTTTACCGGTGGCGTAGGACTGAAGGCTGATTATGACGAAGTATTCGATTATGCTCTGGGCGCTCCAACAGTCAACAAGGGCAATCTGAATCAGACCCTGATCATCATAGTTCCTAATTCTACCGATTACGGCGGCATCTGCCAGATGTGGGAAGATGGTTCGGCTATTGCCTTCTGTCCGCAGAGTACCTACGGTTATCCGCTCGATACCCGCGGCGTCATCCAGCATGAGGCAGGCGGACACGGATTCGGAAAGTTGGGCGATGAGTACATTTATCACAACGCCTTCATCGATTTCTGCGACTGCACCTGCTGCGGACACGTTCTTGAATTCAACGGAGCCAAGTCACTCGGTTGGTTTGATAACCTGGAACTTACCGGCAAGATGCACAGCGTAGGTTGGAGTCATCTGATTTTCGACGACCGATATAGCGACATCGTAGACATTTACGAGGGAGGCTACATGCACAACCGAGGCGTATTCCGTTCGGAGCCGAACTCCTGCATGAACAACGATATTCCTTACTACAGCACCATCAGCCGTGAGAGTATCGTGAAGCGCATCAAGGCTTATGCCGGAGAAACCTACAGTTTCGAAGACTTCGTTAAGAACGACAAACGGGATGCGGGAATCGTAGAGAGCCGTGCATTCGGCGGCAATGGCGACCAACGCACATCCGGAACCTACCAGCATGCTCCTATCTTCCATAAAGGCAGTCCGCTGAAAATGGCAAAGGTTAGAAAGCATCGCTAAGAGCGAGGGCAAGGTAAATCAGAATATGGACCATTAAAACAAGAAAAAAATGAAGAAACATATAATAAGATACGCCAGTTTTGCGTTGGCTATATTAGGAATGGTTTCATGTAGCGAGGAGGTGGAAACAACCTCCCGCTTCAAGGATGCCCAATCTACGCCGATGACTTTTGCCGTAAATTATCCCGGCCAGAGCCGTGCCACAGCAACCAGTTTCGAGTCAAACGACAAGATAGGTCTCTACGTGGCAGAAAGCAAGGCTCCACTCGAAATAGGCGGCAATCTCGTGAACAACGAAGCGCTCACCTACGATGGCAGCAAATGGGAAGCCGCCCGCACCCTCTATTGGGACGAAGGCACCTACAACGCCTACGCTTACTACCCATACATACAGGGCGTAAGCAGCACGACAGACCAGCCATTCAGCGTAGCCCTCGACCAGAGTACCCCGAAGACGGCAACTGCACCCGGCGGTTACGAGGCAAGCGACCTGCTCTTTGCCACCAGCAAGGACATCCAGGCATCCAACTCCCCTATCAGCCTCAACTTCAAGCACATCATGAGCAAGCTCAAGATACGCCTGATCAAGGGCGAAGACTTTGAGGGAGACATGCCTACCCATGCCCAGGTAACCATCCACAGCACGGTACCTACAGCCACCATCGACCTTCAGGCAGGCGTGGCAACCCGTTATGTGAAAGGAACCCAACAGAGCATCATCGCCCATCAGGAGAGCGACTACATCTACTCGGCCATCATCGTGCCTCAACGCATCGAAAACCAAAGACCACTCATCGAGGTGGTAATGAAAGGTGTAAGTTATCTCTACGAGAGCAGATTCCAGTTTAAACCCGGAACCGAACATCTTGTCAACTTCATTATTTCTGACAACCCAGACCAGGTGAAGATAGAGATAGGCGGCGAGATTCAGAACTGGGGGAAATAAATAAGAAAGCCTTTCTCCCGAAGGGCTATGAATGATAAGAATACAGAGAATTATAAATGAAGAAGACGGTATTGATATTATCCCTTCTAGCACTCCTTCTCGGAGGATGGGTGGCAGCCTTGTGGCTGCTGCCCTCTGCCGTTTATAAAGGCGACTGTCAGGAAATCCGATACGGAGTGAACGAAGGACTGGAACTTGTAGAACAGGACAACGGCGCGAAAGGCAAGCGATACGTGGTAGAAGATGCAGACGGTAACGAGCTGTTTGCCATCCCTTTGCGTGGCTGTCTGCTAGACACCCGTTTCCGCAACGGACAACTCCGGTTTCGCGAGCAAAACTCTAAGAGAGAGGGATTTATCGACCGTCAGGGCATGGTAGTATTCACAGAAGACAACAAGAATGCGGTTCCTGAAGACAACAGGCAGCATGCGCAGATGCTGATGAATGGAGAGGCAGAAGAAGGCACAAAGAACTCGGCTGATTACCAACCGGAAGAACAGGCAAGCAGACAAGCGAATGCACCAAAAGCAGGAAAGACCAGCCATCTTTCGCAGACAGATCTCAAGACGATGGCGCAGTCGAATCCTTTCTACAAGGAAGCCTCGAAAATCATGCAGGGCAAACTCACAGAAACCGATGCCAGACGCCGCCATACCATCCTCAACTACTGCGAACATTTCCGCACAGCCTATACCACCAAGGATCTTGATTTCCTGAAACAGGTGTTTAGCGACAAGGCACTCATCATCGTAGGAAACGTGGTAAAACCAGTAGCCAACGACAACAAGTGTCAGGCTGAAGCAAAGGTAACCTACGCCATTCACTCGAAGAAAGACTATATTTCAAGACTGGCGAAGGTATTTACAGCCAATCAGAAGATAGACTTGAAGTTCTCGGGATTCCGCATCATGCGCCATCCTACGATGGACGGCATTTACGGCGTCACCCTCCGGCAGCAATACAAGAGCGACCGCTACGCAGATGACGGCTATCTCTTTCTACTTTGGGATTTCCGCAACCCGTCCATGCCGCTCATCCACGTGCGCACCTGGCAACCGGCAGGAACCGTACATAGCGGAGATGATGTAATCAGTATACAAGACTTTAATTTAGAATAATATGATGACAGTTAGGAGTGAGAAGTTAAGAGCTGGGAGTTTAAGACTCACGATACTCTTATTCATATTAAGCCTGTGGTCAGCATCCGTTCAGGCACAGGAATTTTCGGTAGCAGGTTTCCGTCTGTTGCCCAACGATGTGAGTGCCTTTATCACCCCCGTACGCGACCTCAACGATGAGCCTTGCGCCCTGGTAAAGGTAGAAGCACCCTCCGACTTTGCCTTCTCTACCCCGCTCGGCATCGTATCGCGAAAAGACAAAGTGGGCGAAATCTGGCTCTATCTTCCTAAAGGATCCAAACTGCTTACCATCAAGCATCCGGAATGGGGCGTGCTGCGCGATTACCGGTTCAGCAAACCGCTGGAAAGCAGAATGACCTACGAGCTGAAAATGAAACTGCCCAAACCTGCTCCTATCATCCAGGAGAAGCACGATACCATCGTAGAGGTGAAGACGGTAACAGATACGATTACCATCCCACAAGTACGTCCGAAGATGCCACTCGCCCTCTATACGCTCGCCACGCTATCCCTTCATGAAGACGGACCTTCCTATGGCCTCTTCTTCGCCCTGATACGCCGCCACGGCTTCTTCATCCATGCCAGCAGCAACCTCAAGAGCATAGGCAGCACAGAAGGAACCTGCAACGAAGAAGGTTTCACGCCGGGCAGCAGCATCAAACCTTATTATACAGGCAATACACGCCACCAGAACTACACCTTTACCGCTGGAGCCATCCACCACATTACGCATGGCTTCTGTCTCTTCGAAGGCGTAGGCTACGGCAAAACCGCAACAGCCTGGCAACTTACCGAGAGCAGCGGAGGCGGATACCTGCTCAACGAAGACCTTACCCACAAAGGCTTCGCCGCCCAACTGGGTGTGCTCGCCTCGTTCAACAGGGTAAGCATCGCAGCCTCAGCCATCACCATCGCCGGAAAACAATGGCAGGGCAGCATCGGCATAGGTATTAAAATAGGAAAACTAAAGAAGTAAGAAATGAATATAAAAAGCATATTACGCAGCATCAGACTTCTTGCCCTCCTGATAGGAAGCATGATGATGGCAGGGTGCAGCAATAGCGATAAGCCTGCTTATCTGGAGCCGCACCTGGTAACCACAGAGGCAACCCACATCACCCGGACAGAGGCTACCCTCAACGGATTAGCCACCATAGAGGGAGAAACAGAAATGCCGAAACTCCTGTTCAGATACGGTACTTCGGAGAGCATGAGTCTCAGTACCAGCGAGGTTCATGCCCAGGGAGCTGACGTCTCGCTGGTCCTGACGGGACTCAAAGCGGGCACTACCTATTATTATATGCTGCAGGGCAGCAACGGGCGAACAACCACAACCAGCAATATGATGAGTTTCACCACCCAGCCCAATATGAGTCCGAAGCTGACATCGGCCACGCTCTTGAGCCACGGACCGATGAGCGCTTTCGTAAGTTACGAAATAACCGATGATGGAGGCGAACCGATGACCGAAACCGGATGCTACGTTTATCTGACCGGCGAGCCGGAGAACAAGCAGAAATACATCTTAGAAAACTTTGACGGAAAAGAGGGCAAAATCAAGTTGCGCATCGGAAATCTGGAGCGGAATGCCCACTACGAGTTTCAGCCTTTCGCCCGGAATACGGTAGGAGAAACCATCGGAACCGCCATCAGATATGATACGAGCGACGCCATTACGCTAAACGAAACAGGCGAACTGACCCAGCTGATGGGCAACCATCTCTACGAATATACCCAGCTGACCATAGCCGGAACCCTGAACGGCGAAGACCTCAGCTGTATGAGAATGATGATGGGGCGCGACAACAATAATGAAGCAACCTCCGGCAAGCTTTCGGATATAGACCTTACCGACGTTCACCTGGCAGCAGGCGGAATGGTAGGTCCTTATCATCACGAAGCTGCTGAAAACAAGATTGTGCAAGGCACATTTGCCGGTTGCGAAAAACTGACCCACGTAGTTCTTCCTGCCGATGCAACTACCATAGAGAAAGATGCGTTTGCCGATTGTACTTCGCTCCGCGAAATAGAGATTCCAGCCTCAGCAGGCAGCATTCTCCCATCCAGCGGATGCACGGCGCTCGAAGCCCTTACGGTTTCGTCTGCCAACACTCATTACCAGAGTCAGGACGGCGTGCTGCTGAATGCAGAGGGCAACAGAATCGTCTGGTTCCCGATGGGCAAGAAGGGAAAATACACCCTCCCATCCGCCTTTACTTCCATTGGCGCCTACGCCTTCAAGGAATGCAGCATCGAGGCGTTTTATCTGTCAGACAACGTTAAAACATTAGGACAAGGTGCCTTCATGGACAGTCAGATAAAGGAAATACATCTTGGGGCAGGCATCAGGCTGATTCCTACGGGTTTTTGCCAAGGCTGCCGGAACCTCACGAAAGTGTATCTGGGAGCTAACACAGAGCAAATAAGCACCTACGCCTTCGACGAATGTCCGCTTACCGACCTCTATATTTCAGCTTCCATGGTTCCTTACTGCGAAGAAAACGCCTTCGCCAACAAGGTAGAAGGCTTCTTCACCACCTGCGTACTCCACGTGCCTGTAGGTAAGAAAAAGGTTTACCAGAACCATAAGATATGGGGCAAATTCACCCATATCGTTGAAAAATAGAATTGTAGAACATTCATACAGTTAAAGAGTAAATTATGACAACACCCGAAATAGAAGAGCTCAAATCGCTCGTAGAACAGAAATACGGCAAGATTCTTGCCACAACAACCGACTTTGAAGAGTTTTCACTCTATCTGGATAAGAAAACATGTGGAACTATTTCGCCATCCACCCTCAAACGACTCTATGGTTATGTGAGCGACAATCACAAGCCACGCATGGTAACCCTCGATGTGCTTTCCCAATACATCGGGCATCGGAACTACATGGAATTTACCCATTGGCTCAAGACAAGCACCAAGTATAACAGTTCTTTCTTCAAGGCAAACCAGCTGGTAAGCAGCGACTTGCAAGAAGGCACTCTCGTTTCTATCGGCTGGAGCCCCAACCGTCTGCTGCAGCTCCGTTATCTGGGCGACAGTACCTATGAAATAGAGAAATCAGAGAACAGCAAGCTGCAGCCTGGCGACCGCTTCGTAACAGGCTGTTTCATCAAGGAGCAACCCCTCTTCCTGCCTTACATCGAGCGTGGCGGCGAGCGTACAGCCTCGTTCGTAGCCGGCAGAAACGGCGGACTTACCGTCATCAGCATCAACAAGAAATAAACATCTGTTTTTCCATCAAAAAAGAAATCCGTGAGCATGCAAGAAACTGAAGAAAAGAAGAAAACAACATCGGGATTTACCGAGGATATCAGCAAGGAGATGAGCACCTCAAACCCCTTGCCTGTGGAGGATGCGTTCAGCAATCTCCGCCAATGCTACGTGTCTATTTCGGGCCATACACGCATCTTTACAGCCACTAAATACGGCAAGCGTTTCATGCTGAAATGTCTCAAGAACGATTTTCTCTACATCCCGGTTTACCGCCAGGCACTCGCCAAGGAGTTTGAAATCGGTCAGCAGCTGGAGCATCCCAATATCTGCCGTACCATCGACCTGGAAAAGATTGACAACCTGGGCACGGTAGTGGTGATGGAATATATTGACGGCGACAATCTGGAACAGCTCATCAAGAAGAATGCCCTCTCTGTAGAACTCGCCCGTAAGATAGCAGGACAGCTGATGGATGCGCTGGAATACATGCACAACAAACAGATGATTCATCGCGACCTGAAGCCTTCCAACATCATGATTACCCATAACGGGCAGAACGTGAAGCTCATCGATTTCGGTCTCTCGGATAGCGATTCTTTCTGCGTATTGAAATCGCCAGCCGGTACTTCGGGCTATATTGCTCCCGAACAGATGTTGCCGGGTGCCAAGGCAGAACCACGTGCCGATATTTATTCTCTGGGCATGGTTCTGGGCGAAATGGCCAAGGCTACGGGCGATAAGGTGCTCTGCAAGATGGCAGAAATCTGTAGTTGCCGCGACCCGCAGAGCCGTCCGCAGAACATCGCCCAACTGCGCCAACGCCTGTCCTGTACGCCCCGTTACCGCCACACCATGTTCTTGCTCTGTGCCCTCATCATCGTCCTGCTGGCAGCCCTTGCCGGTAGTTATTATCATCTGGAGAAGAATGCCCAAGAGCCTGCATCTTCGGCAAGCGACAGTATTCAGTCCAACGACAATAAGGTAATCGACTATCAGCTTTGGGATAAATAAAGCAGGAACTTTAAGCATATTTATCTCTTTTTCTTTCCATATTCGGCAGAAATACGCTACTTTTGCACCCTATATGGAACAGATTTCACCAATTCAGGCATTATTGCAGCAACGCACGCTCCTCCAGCTGGAGTATTATACCGAGAAAGAAGCCTTCCGCAAGCTTACCGAACAGATGGGAATGCAACGGAAGGTGAAACGAGGTGATGCCTGGTTCCCGCTACAGGTGGGAAAGAGCTTTTATAATTCGCTGAACCAGACAGCCATAGAGGTTTTCCGTACCTCAGACCAGGATATCGAGCACAATTTTGAGTTCGGTCGCCCCGTCATGTTCTTTATGGTCAAGAAGATGGGCAAGAATGAGAACCAGGGCAACTCAGCCCTTCAGAAGGCAGAAAACCCCTCAGACGCTAATCATAAAGTTCAAAGTTCAAATCTCAAAGTTCAAAGTATCAAATATTTCTCCTTTACCGGAACCGTGAGTTATGTGGATGGCGACAGAATGGTGATTACCGTTCCCGATTCAGCCCCTCTGCTCGAACTTCAGCAGTCAACCGAGCCTATCGGCGTGCAGCTTTCTTTTGATGAAACCAGCTACAAACTGATGTTTGAGGCTCTGGACCGCGTGATGAAGGCGAAGAACAACCGTCTGGCTTATCTCCGCGATTTGTTCTATTCCCATCAGAAGGCAGGAAGATTCTCCTTCGAACCGATGAAGTTCCCTTGGCTCAATCCTACCCAGGAAAGGGCTGTGAACGAGGTGCTTTGGGCGAAGGATGTGGCCATCGTTCACGGACCTCCGGGAACCGGAAAGACTACAACCCTGGTGGAAGCCATCAACGAAACCCTGATGCGTGAGAGCCAGGTTCTGGTGTGTGCACAGAGCAATATGGCGGTAGACTGGATTTCAGAAAAACTGGTGGATAGAGGCATCAACGTGCTCCGTATCGGAAACCCGACCCGCGTGAACGACAAGATGCTGGGCTTCACCTACGAGCGTCGCTTTGAGAGCCATGCTGATTACCCTCAGCTTTGGGCGATTCGCAAGGCTATCAGAGAATTAAGAAAGAACAGGAAGAAGGGTAGCGAAAACTATCATCAGAAAATGGACAGGCTGAAGAGCCGTGCCGCCGAGATAGAACTCCGCATCAACGCAGAACTCTTTGGCGAAGCGCGTGTTATCGCCTGCACCCTAGTAGGTTCTGCCCATCATCTGCTGGAAGGCATGAAGTTTGGCACCCTCTTTATCGACGAGGCAGCCCAGGCTTTGGAAGCAGCCTGCTGGATTCCGATGAAGAGAGCCAGCCGGGTGATTCTGGCAGGCGACCATTGTCAGCTGCCGCCTACCGTAAAGAGTATTGCGGCATTAAGAGCCGGACTGGGCAAGACCCTGATGGAGCGCATCGCCGAAAACAAGCCGGAGGTGGTAACCCTGCTGAAAATCCAATACCGCATGAACGACGAAATCATGCGATTCTCGAGCGACTGGTTCTACGGGGGCAAGGTGGAGAGTGCGCCTCAGATCAAATACCGGAGCGTATTGGATTACGACCATCCGATAACGTGGATTGATACATCAAACGAGGAGAATCAGATAACGATAGAAGGAGAAGATGCTCCCGAGGATTCTGCTTCCACATCATCTTCTGTATCTGCAGCCAATCAGAATTCTGATTTGAACTTCAAGGAACAGTTTGTGGGTGAGAGTTTCGGGCGTATCAACAAGGCAGAAGCCGAGCTTACCCTGCTCACTCTGGCGGAATACTTCACCAAGATAGGCAAGCAGCGGGTATTGAGCGAGAGCATCGATGTAGGCATCATTTCGCCTTACCGTGCCCAGGTACAATATCTCAAGAAGCTCATCAAGAAGTATGAGTTCTTCAAGCCTTACCGCCGCCTGATTAGCGTGAATACGGTTGATGGTTTCCAGGGGCAGGAAAGAGACGTGATTCTCATCTCTCTGGTACGTTCCAACGATGAAGGACAGATCGGATTCCTGAAAGACCTTCGCCGCATGAACGTGGCGATGACGAGAGCCCGCATGAAACTCATCATCCTGGGTAACAAGGAGACGATGACGAAACATCCTTTCTACAAGAAACTGTGGGAGTATATTGAAGCTATCAACAACAACGAATAAAGTAAAGACTATTTTATGCTACAACGAGACTACATACAGCGACTGATTCGCGAGTTTATGGCGGCACTCGAAAGAATGCTCGAAAAGAAAGAGGTGGAGGTGAGACGTGAGAAAATCAAGGAGCTCTACAACCAATACGTAGGCCCCTACGCCTTCTACAGCATCGCCACCATAGAAGATGTAATGAAGGCAATGGCAGGAATAGAGGACGAGGAGAAGCGACTCTCCAAGATGGACATGCTTGCCGAACTCTATTATCACGAGGCTGACATGGTGGGACAGCCCACTAGAGACGAACTCCTGAACAAGGCTTTCATGCTCTTCGATTATGTGGAAGCCCACGGAGATACCTTCTCCATCGAACGCCGCAACAAAATGGCACAAATCAAACAGAAGATAGGAGATGCGCTCAAATAAAATGAGTGCATTCTCCCCCTCTTTCATATTTTTAGGATAACAAAAACTAATCATAAAGTTCAATGGTCAAAACTCAAAGTTCAAAGTCTACTAATGACATGACGGAGGGCTCGCCCTTGCGAGCCATCATCAAATTTGCAATTCCACTTATCTTGGGTTACATCCTTCAGCAGATGTATCTCATTATCGATGCCGCCATCGTGGGAAGATGGATTGGCGTGGGAGCTCTTGCGGCTGTTGGCGCATCCAGCTCCATCATGTTTCTCATCATGGGCTTCTGCAACGGTTCCTGTGCCGGTTTTGCCATCCCTGTCGCCCAGGCTTTCGGCGCCAGGGATTATGCCAAGATGCGGGCTTACGTAAGCAACAGCATCCGCATCGCCGTGGTGTTTGCCGTGGTCATCACCTTTCTTTCCTGCATCTTCTGCGGAAAGATTCTGCATCTGGTGAATACGCCGAAGGAGGTGTTCGATGATGCCTACATCTTCCTGATGCTGCAGTTTGCGGCGATTCCTTTTACCATCGCCTACAACCTGCTCTCCGGTCAGATTCGCGCCCTGGGCAACTCGAAGCAGCCTTTCTATTTCCTCATTACCGCCTCGATCATCAACATCATTCTAGATGGCATTCTGATTCTCGGTATGGGGTTAGGTGTAGAGGGAGCAGGTATTGCCACTTGGCTTTCTCAGGGAATCTCCGTGCTGCTCTGTATCTGTTTTATCAAAAAGAAGATGCAGATTCTGATTCCGAAGGGAGAAGAAAGAAAATTTGATAATAAAAAGGTAAGCATTCTGCTGAACAACGGCGTTCCGATGGGTCTGCAGTTCTCTATTACCGCTATCGGTCTCATCATGCTCCAGAGTGCGAACAACGCTCTGGGAACGGTTTATGTGGCTGCATTTACTGCCTCTATGCGCATCAAATATCTCTTTACCTGCGTATTCGAGAACATCGGAGTGGCGATGGCTACCTATTGCGGTCAGAACCTGGGAGCCAGGAAGCTGGATAGAATCGGTCAGGGCGTAAGGGCTTCCATCAGGATGATGCTGGTTTATTTCGTCTTCACCTTCCTGCTCATCTATCCGTTTGCTGATGAGATGATGATGCTCTTTGTGGATAAGGTCGAAACGGAAGTGGTGACTTATGCTGCTGAGTTTATGCGTATCGCCAACTATTTCTATCCTTGCTTAGGTCTGCTTACCATCCTGAGATACAGCATCCAGGGCTTGGGTTACAGTAACCTCTCGCTGCTGAGTGGCGTGATGGAAATGATAGCAAGATGCGGCGTGAGTCTCTGGCTAGTACCTGCCCTGGCATGGACGGGCGTGTGCTTCGGCGACCCTGTAGCGTGGGTCATGGCAGATCTCTTCCTCATTCCCGCCTTCCTGTGGCTTTATAAGCACCTGAAGAAGGAGCAAACCCGCTAGGGTAATTTTGACGTTTTAAAAATTTGCATTAAAAATATTCTGCTAAGGGTTAGGAAAATGAAAATTCGATTGTAATATAGGCAAAAGAAAAGAAATAAAGTAATGCAAATAAACAAAGAAACGATAGAACAGCTCTTCCGGCAGCATTATCTGAGGATGTACCAATTGGCCAGGGTACTTCTAAAGGATGATGCAGCCAGCAAGGATGTGGTGAGCGAAGTCTTTGCCGATGTGCTCGACGGAAAGACCCAGTTTTCTTCCGCCAACGCCGGGAGCTATCTTCTGGTGTGTGTGCGCCATAAATGCCTCAACCTGTTGAGCCGACAGAAGATGAAAGACCGGGTTCATCATCTTCTGAAAGCCGATGCTTCGCCTTCGATAGTTCCCCTGGAAGCGACGATTGCCGAAATAGACAGGGAGACCGACAAGTACGAGGCAATTCTGGCTTATATGGATGCAGAACTCACGCCACAAACCCGCAAGGTACTCGATCTCCGTTTTCGGCAGAAACTGAAATATCGGGAGATTGCTACAGAATTGGGCATCAGCGAAGTGGCAGTATATAAGCATCTGGCGCAAGGCATCAGAAAATTAAAACAAAAGTTTAACCCTTAGCAGATTTATTATGGACAAGTTTGAAAAAATACTGGATATCATCGACCATCAGGAGAAATATTCTGATGAGGAGATTCGTGAAATATTGCAGGATGAGGAATGCCGAAAACACTATCAGACGATGATGGAAGTGGATTCTGCACTTGAAAACCCCTCTCCTATTATTAATGTAGATGAGGAATGGGAGAAATTCAGCCAGGAGCATCATCTTCAGGAAGAAGCGACTCAGAATGCTGCTCAGAAAGTAGCATCCCATCCTATTACTTCCTGGCGCAAACTGGCTGCATCCATCGCCGGTTTCGTCTTGATTTCGGGTATTGCCTTTGCCGCAATCCATACTTACATCAAGCGCAACCAGGAACCAACCCAGGTAACCGCAGATGCTCATCCGGAAGTCATAAAATCAGATTCCGCAAAGCAGGTAGCAGAAAAGGATTCCCTAATCCATCCGAAACCAGAAAAGCCTGCCATTCACAAGACTTTCGAGAATGTAGCTTTCGAGAAGATGATTTCAGAGATTGCTTCTTATTATGATTTACAAGTGAAGTTTGAGAATAACGAGGACAAGACCCTCCGCCTCTATTACGAATGGAACAGTCATTCGAGCATCGAGAACATCGTAAAAGAACTGAACCAATTCGAGAACGTAAACATCGAATTGCAGCAAAACGAGCTGATTGTGAAATAGCTGAACTTTCGACATTCAAAGTAATCATAAAGTTCAATATTCAAAGCTCAAAGTTAAAAAGTATCATTATGAGAAGATTTTCAGCCATCATATTCCTGCTGTGCACGTTCGCCCTGGCGATGAGCGCACAGCACATCCAGCGCAACTATCATAATCGCAGCATGTCAGACGTTCTCATCGACCTTGACAAGGCTTCCAGACGCTATAAAATCAGCTTCATCTACAACGAACTGGAAGACTTCACAGTTACCCAGAGCGTGAAGACAGCCAATATTCCCGATGCCATCCGCAAGGTAATCGGTTTCTATCCGATGCAGATGACCGTGGGCGACAGCCTCATCACGGTAGAATGCATACGCAAGAGCGAGCGCAAGCTGATAGGCAGACTGATAGACAATCACAATCTTCCTGTAGAATTCGCCAATATCCAGCTGCTCAACCCGAAGGATTCCTCCTTCCTCTGTGGAGGCGTGAGCAACGCCAATGGCGATTTCGTCATCCCCTGCCAGCAGAAGCAGGCCCTCATGAAGGTTTCTTTTGTAGGCTATAAGACCATTTGCAAGCTGGTACCTATTGCCCGCATCGGAAATGTAAGAATGCAGGCGAATTCGTACCTGTTGAAAGGTGTGACCGTTGAAGCCGCAAGGGTTGTAGAAAAAGTAGATAGACAAATCATCTTCCCTACAAAAGAGCAGGTGAAAACGGCTTCCAATGGTTATGATCTGTTGGACAACTTGTCTTTGCCTACCATTATCGTAAATCGAGCAGAACGCAAAGTTCTGTCACTAAAGGGCGGAGATGTGCAAATACGCATCAACGATGTCAAGGCTAGCATGCAGGATGTTTTAGCCTTGCAGCCAGATGAAGTTACAAAGGTGGAATTCATCAATGTTCCAGGACTCAAATATGGAAACAGCAATCTGGATGCAGTCATCAACTACCAGGTCCGCCGACGTTATGCCGGTTATGTGGGTGGAGTCTCTACGATGCAAGGCACCAAGGCTGGTTTCAATAATAGCGACGGTTATTTCAAATACAATGTGAAGAAATCGGAATTCAGTATCAACTACAGTTTCTCCTATCGCTCGGTAGAGGAACGTAGCTATGAGAGTCTCGGTACTTATCATCTGCCTACCGGAGAAACTCTACATCGCAATTATTTAGGTTATGATTCTCCGTTCCTATACACCACCAATAATGTACAGTTGGGGTATAATCTTAGTGAGCCAGACAAATATACATTGAATGTACGGTTGAATTTCTACAATCACAACAGTCCGGTGAGAGGCATGAACCAGCTTTATCAGGAAAGCGGCAAGGCGAATCAATATCTGCAAAACAACAGAAAAATGCTGGAGCAGATTCCATCCCTGGATATTTATTATTCGCTCAACATGCCTCATGACCAGAACCTGGCTCTGAACCTGGTGGGTACTTACATCGGTACAGATTACCAGTATCGTATGAGGGAATATACGTTCAACAAATCGCCGGAGGAATCTGTAAAAAGCGCTCCGCTGACCGATTACAGTTATGATGCAACAGGTAGAAAGCGCTCTCTTATTGGTGAAGGAACATACAGCAAGAACTGGAAACAGATGGCTTTATCGGTGGGTGGACAATATAATATCAGCCATACAGATAATATCTATGTGGGAAGCAGTAATGCTGATACGGAATTGAAGTACAGCAATCTCTATCTTTTCACCCAGCTACAGGGACAGCAGAAGTGGTTCAGTTATCAGGTGGGAGTTGGCGCAACAAGGTCTTCCATCCATCAGGGGGAGAACGGATACAGCAAATGGCTGTTTCGCCCACAGGTAACTTTACAGGCAAAGGCTAGCGACCGTCTGAGTTTTAAATGGAGCAGCAAAATCACGTCAGACATCCCAAGCCTTTCCGATTTGAGCGAGTTGCGCCAATATTCCAACAGCTTTGAGGCACGTGACGGCAATAGCGGTCTGAAGCCATTTACCGGCTACAACAATACCTTGTCGGCTTCCTGGAACATTCCGCTGATGTCTGTGTACCTGGAGGGAAACTGGACGTATTACGACAAACCTATAGCTACTTCTATCTTGCCCGAAAAGCGGGAGGATGGCTCTTATCTCTTTGTGAGCAAGCCGGAGAATCAGAAGAGTCATAATTACAAGCACCTGCTGTTAACTCCAGAAGTTCACCTCATCAAGGATCATCTGGATTTGAACCTTATGTGCGAGTATCAAAATGTCAAGACAAAGGGTTTGGATTATTCCCACGAGTTCAATTACTTCCGTTATGGAGCAGAAATTCGGTACATGACGGGCAATTGGAACATTGGCTATGGTGCCTATAAGGTGGAAAAGAGTTTCTGGGGAGAAAAGACGAATGGCGGAGAGCCAACCTCCAATCTTGCCGTAACCTACAGTTATAAGAACTGGCAGTTTGGCGTTCTCGGATTATTCGTATTCTATCCTCATGGCTGTGTGTATAAGGATGAACTTTTCAACAAGTATGTGCAGCAGAAGAACAAAGTTCATCTTGCAGACCAGGGCAACATGCTTGTCTTTGCTGCCAGCTTCAACTTCAACCATGGTCGCAGATACCATACAGGCAGCCGTAAGTTGAACAATAGCGATAGAGATAATGGTATCAGATAGAATATCAGAATTCCAGTAGCCATTTCCATAGAGGGATTATCTCTATGCGGCAACCATCCTTCTCTACAACATCCTCCTCGTCCTTTGTCACAACAATCATCCGCTTGACATTCTGGACAGAAGAAAGCTTGATCAGCCCATCTGTCTCCCTCCGGAAAGTATCGGGATCTGCCATAGAGTAGGAAACCTGTATGGCTAATTCTTCTTCCGGAATCACAAAATCTACCTCGGCATTCCTGCTGTTCCAGAAATAGCTGCCGTCACCATATTTCCGCCTGAGCGTGACGGCAACTATGTTTTCCAGCAACGAAGTGTCTGCATCTACAAGAAAAAGATGAAGCAAACGATACGCATTTTATCGTTTATAGACGACAAGCATCATTTTTAACGCTATTTCGGATTAGGAAAAGATTGCCATTTGGCGTTTTTTCGTAATTTTGCACTAAAAAAATCTGCTAAGGGGTTAGGAAAAAGAAAACTCGATTGTAATATAGACAAAACAGGGCGAAAACACAGGTTCATGTCGCCTGAAATGAAGTTTAGAAACATAGAAAAAAGAATTATGAGAAGATTTTCAGCCATCATATTCCTGCTGTGCACGTTCGCCCTGGCGATGAGCGCACAGCACATCCAGCGCAACTATCACGACCGCAGCATGTCGGACGTCCTCATCGACCTCGACAAGGCTTCCAAGCGCTATAAAATCAGCTTCATCTACAACGAACTGGAGGATTTCACGGTTACCCAGAGCGTGAAGACAGCCAATATTCCCGATGCCATCCGCAAGGTAATCGGTTTCTATCCGATGCAGATGACCGTGGGCGACAGCCTCATCACGGTAGAATGCATACGCAAGAGCGAGCGCAAGCTGATAGGCAGACTGATAGACAATCACAATCTTCCTGTAGAATTCGCCAATATCCAGCTGCTCAACCCGAAGGATTCCTCCTTCCTCTGTGGAGGCGTGAGCAACGCTAATGGCGATTTCGTCATCCCCTGCCAGCAGAAACAGGTCCTCATGAAGGTTTCCTTCGTAGGCTACAAGACGATTTGCAAGCTGGTACCTATTGCCCGCATCGGAAATGTGAGGATGCAGGCGAATGCCTATCAACTGGGCAAGGTGGAAGTAAAGGGCAAGCTGCGTATCGACCATGGCGACCATGCCTCTTATACATTCTCTGACGAACAGATCAAGAACTCACGCCATTCACAGGATCTTCTGGGAACACTCCCGGGAATCTATACCGATCCGATGACCGGCAAGACATCCAGTATGACCGGCAAATCCATCAAGATTCTCATCAACAACGTGCCGATGACGAGCGAGAACGACTTGAAGGCTATTGCCGCCAACAAAATAAAGAAGGTGGAATACTACGAAGATCCTCCTATCAGATACGGCGATGTGGGCATCTTGATGAACATCATTACCAAGCCGCTTGATACGGGTTATACTACCGGTTTTGATGTGTCTAGTGCCTTGACCACAGGGTTTAGCGATGACAATGTGTATTTCAAGTACAACAAGGGCAATCATCAGTTTTCCTTCGATTACAGCATCAACGTGAGAAACTATCGTGACTGGATAGAAGACAACCAGTATTCCTTTACGCTTGACGACCAGCAGGCAGTCTATGATTACCATCTGCACAAACGTTTTGGCTATACCGACAACAAGTTCAACCTGAAGTATGCTTACAGCAAGCCAGATGACGTAACCTTCCAGGTCACCTTTTCGCCAGAATTGTCACATAAGTTCAACCGGGGAAATAGCGAGGTTGCAACGCAAGGAAACGAGGCTTGGAAGGATGGATTCGGAAACACAAAGGATATTGTAGATTACGTGAAGCCAGCAGTAGATCTCTATCTCAGCAAGCAGTTTGCCCATAAGCAGACACTCGATGTAGATGTGCTCGGCTCTTACTTCAACACCAGGCAGCAAATGCTCAACCGGCAATGGACTTCCGACAAGGATAGTATCTTGACTGATGATGCCATGCACTCCAGAAGTCACATCTACTCCCTGATAGGAGAAGCAGATTATACCAAAGAATGGGAGCAGGGAGAGCTGTCGGCAGGAGTTTATACCTGGAATAAGTGGAGCGACTATAATGTGCGCAATATCCTTTCCGGCTATGAGCCATCAAAGTATTCTTCATGCATCAAGATCAATACGGTTTATGCCCAATACCAGAACCATATCGGCAAGTTTACCTATCGTATAGGCGTAAAGAGCACGTGGAGAACCCAGAGCTATCAGGATCTCACCTATAACAACAACTATATTCTTCCGTTGCTGTATTTATCTTATAAGCTAAAGAACGGTTCGTTGCAGCTGCTATCATCCAGCGGCATCAATTACCCCGCCATTTCAACATTGAGCGAGAACATGACGATAGTCATCCCCGGACTGATGAAGCAGGGCAACCCGAATGTAAAGGCTACGATGGAATGCGGACCGATATTCAGATACATCTATAATGATGCGATGCTCTACCTGCAAGTAGCACTTTATGGAATCTATAATGGCAAGGTAATCACACCTTATTATTATTGGACTACGGTGAACGACCGGCGCAGTATCGTCTCTACCTATGAAAACGGCAGTTTCTATTGGCGTTATGGCACAGGCTATTATCTTCAGTTCAAGCCGTTCAAGAACGAGGTATTGAAACTGATGGTGGGTGGAGGCTTTGAGCGGGAGGTAATCAGCAATTCCTATGGTCGCCATTGCTACTGGTGGAGTCCTTTCAAATATGGCATCAATTTCCGGAAGGGAAACTGGGGAGCATCTTACCAGGGAAATATTCCTTCGAAGATGGCAGTCTTGGACTATCGCAAGGCGGATGAGTCCAAGAGTGAATTCTCTGCTTTTTATCAGAAGGGAGCCTGGCGTTTCTCGCTCTATGGCATGTGGATGTTTGCTCCTGCCAAGTACGAGAGCCGGTCGTTCGACAATCCGATTATGAACCAGACGGAACAGCACATCATCAAGGATAATCGCCGCATGCTGATGCTGGGTGTCAGCTACAACTTCTTCTCCGGAAAGAAGAAGAACATCCGGAAGAACATCAACAACTACGATTCAGATGCTGGCGTATTCAAGTAAAAAGCGTCTTCAGTTTTCAGAAAATCACAAATAAGCAAAAGGCTGGACTTCCTTACCCGAAGTTCAGCCTTTTTGCCTGTCATCAGTAATCCAAATACACATTTTATCGTTTATAGACGATAAAAATGTATCAATTCTGTCGTTTATAGACGACAAGCATCATTTTTAGGGCAATTTTGCGCTGGGAAGATTACCCTTCTAAGAGAAGAAAATAATATTTCCAGTTAGGAAAATAAAAATCTCTAACTGGGAAAATATTTAGGATGAAAATGACTCAAAACAGACAGCTGAGACTCACTTTCCGGTTTTTCCGGCTCTAAATCGGGCAATAGTCTCAGTTATCTCGTTTTTGCTTGCATTTTTTAGGAGAACATGTTTTAGTATTTCAGCAAGGTCTAAATCTACTTTAAAGCCAAAAACAAAGCAATTTTGCGGGTTTTGGAAACCTAAAAAGAGTGTTTTTGTAAAATCTTTGGAATAACCTAGAGGGCTGAGACCGAAAACAAAAAACCGCAAAACATTCATAAGTCGCTGCTTTCTAGTGAATTAGGTTATTATCTCTTTCCCTTTTACTTGCTTCCATAGTCTCAGTCTCAGAGTCTCAGTTGTTTTTCAAGCACCCCCTCTTCTTCTTATATACTTATATATTATATATATATTAATATATAATTAATTAATAATCAATAAGTTATAAAGATAAAGAAAGAGGGAGCGGAAGAATGGTACCCCCTTTATTTATAACTGAGACTCTGAGACTGAGACTCTCTGCTCATCCCGAACAAAAAAGCAGAAGTCTGCCAGCATCCCTGCCAGCAGACTCCTTTTCCATAAACCGAACCTAAATTTTACACTTTCTTTTTCTAGGAAATGCAATTACAATGTAAACCTAAATATAACCTATTACCTTGATGAAACTTCTAATACACTTTTCTCTATTATAACGCTTTGCAAATGAATACCTTCTTAAGACTATTCAGCAACAGCCTACTGCTCTACAGCCTTGTCCGCAACAGTCTGCTCTGTAGACTCCTGCTGAGTATTCTCTACAGGTGCATCCTGAGCCTTTACTTCCTCTGTAGGCTGCGCATTCTCCACCTGCTCTACAGGAGTTTCGCTTGCCTTTGCCTCTGTTGACTCTGTAGCATTCTCAACAGGAGTTTCCTGTTTGGCAGAATCCTCAACGCTAGCCTGAGAACTGATAGCTGTGCCTTCTACTGTAGAATCGGCTGGAGCTACTGTATCAACTGGAGCTACTTCAGAATTACCCATCATTTTGCTAGAAGCAAAAACATTACTTACTGAAACCATTACCATAGCTGCGATAGCTGCAAAAACGAACTTCTTCATAATCTTATCTTTTAAACTGTTATTACTAATATTGTTATTTACTTTCGTTGTGGATTCATTATCGAACCCGCTATTCATTATCACAAGATGCGTGCCAGAAAATGAGCAAATAGACTACTTTATTTGATTATCAACGACTTATCATTTTCGTATCAAAAACAGAGAGTGGGGAAAACGGGGAATGAGTGGGGAAAAAATCCACAAAAAAATGGGGATTCCGTTCCAGATAACTTCCATTTTCCCCAAAAAACTGTTTTGTTTCACCCCGAATATCGGAATTCTTTATTGCTTCAGATTCATTTCCAACCATAAAAGAGAACATGGTTACCATAAAAGAGAGCATGGTTACCCCAAAAGAATGCACAAAAGCAAGAGAAAAGAAACAGATATAGCCCTCAAAAACGCTCCTTTTTGGAAGATACATTCCTTTTTAAAGCCTTACGGAAGATTAACGATTGCATTAACCACTTGATAATAAGCCTTTTAGGAGAAAGCAGATTAGGAAATCTTCCAGATTCCAAATCTTCCAATTATTTTTTGAGCATATCCCTCCTACCCTCTATTTTGTATATATTTATATATTATATATATAATTAATTAATAATCAATAAGTTATATAATATATAGAAGTAAAGAAGATGGACAAGCGAAAGATGCATACCCTCTTAAAATTAATTGGAAGAACTGGAATCTGGAAGATTCAGCAGGTTAATTGGAACGCAAAAATTTTATTAACTATCTGATAATGAGCCTTCTAGAAGAAAAGGAAGCGTTCCCGTTCCAGTTGTTCCAATTATTTTTTCAGCATATCCCTCCTACCCCTATTTTTGTATATATTTTTATATATTATATATATAATTAATTAATAATCAATAAGTTATATAATATAAAGAAGTAAAGAAGAAAGACAAACCAAAGATGCATACCCACTCAAAATTAATTGGAACAACTGGAACTGGAACGCCACCCCTTGAAAATCCCCTCTTCTCTAGAAGGCAAAACCTAGCTATCTGCTTTTCCACTTAAATACTCTCTTCGCTTATGCAGGTAGCTGAAACCGCAGGAATTAAATAAAGAACAGAAAATTTCCTTTTTAAAAGGAAATAATTGCCGATTTCTTTCCTTTTTAGAAGGAAACTTTCTACGTTTACAGCCGATTGTAGGAATCGACTTTGATGGAATAAGGATAGGCATCTCGTTCTGCGCCGTGATGATTTCCTGCAAGTTTACCCTATGGTAGAAGCGGAAGTAGATGAGTTTATCCACATTCCCCAAGAAAAGCATAAAAATTCCTTAAATAAAGCAACTTTTAGAATTATTTCGAAGTATAGTTAGAAATATTTTCGTATTTTTGCAAAGTATACTTTAAAATATTTCTGTATGGACAAGCAAATTATCAAAAATATCATCATAGAGAAGCAAGTAGCCATCCCGAGC